>JBEVMI010000294.1:0-6425 GCA_040508685.1 Spongiibacteraceae bacterium | reverse complement strand
AGCCTTTTCGATCGAATCCGGAGAACACCGTTGACCGACTACAAAAACATCACCCTGAGCGTGCAGGACAAAATCGCCACACTGACGTTGAATCGCCCCGAGCAGCTAAATGCGCTGTCGCCCGATTTATTCGCCGAGGCGGTGCACGCGCTGGAAGGTATCGCCCTGTCGAAGGATATCGGCGTCGTCATCCTTGCTGCCAACGGCCGTGCGTTCTGCGCAGGGGCCGATTTGAAAGTGTTTACAAAACCGGATTTCACGAAAGAGCAGGCCACCGAATACACACGCAATGCCGATCGTTTTGCGACGCTGCTGGAGACGATGCCGCAGGCAACCATCGCCAAGGTTCACGGTATCTGTTTCACCGGTGGCCTCGAAGTTTCGCTGGGCTGCGATTTTATGATCTGCGCCGACGAAGCGCGGTTTGCCGACACCCATGCCAAGCTGGGTTTTGTGCCGATGTGGGGTTTGAGTCAGCGCCTGCCACGTCGCGTCGGTTTGCAGCGCGCGCGCGAAATGTCGTTTACGGCGCGTGAATATTCCGGCAAGGAAGCGGTGGAGATTGGCTTGGCGCTGAAGTCGGTCCCGCTCGCCGAACTTGCTGCCTGCGTACAGCAGTTGGCGGGTGATATTTTGAAAACCAATGCGCGCTCGGTCGCGACGTATAAAAAAATGTATTGGGAGTCGCAGAACTCCTTCCTGAAGGATGGTATTCAGTACGAAATTCAGCGCAAGTACAAAAACAAGTCGTGAAAATTTGAAGGCGCAAGATTCCGGTTGGGCGCTCGTGCCCTGCGGCGCTTGCGCCTTACGCCGATTCGCTTTCTTCGACTTTATCCGCAACGACCATTGCAAAATTGATCGAACGTTTTTTTACATCGATCGCAGATACCGTCACGTCAATCGGCTGCTCCAGCTGATAAACGCGGCCGCCACTGCTCAGTCGCAAGGTGTTGGCGTCGAAACTGTATTTCTCCGGCAGTAATCGGGTATCGACAAAACCTTCGATACCCGTCGCGTCGAGTCGCACCGTAAAACCGCTGCTGTTGATATGTGCGATGGTACCCGGCAACACGGTTTTGGCCGGCAATTTCTGCAGGTAAACACACTTCAGCCACTGTTCGGCGAGATGCGCTGCCTGGCGACTGCGGTCCAGGCGTTCCTGCATCTGCGCCAGTTGTTCCGGGGTGATGGCGGCTGATTTTTTATGCTGCAGGCGTGCCTTGATGGCGCGGTGCACCAGAAAGTCACTGTATTTGCGGATCGGCGACGTGAAGGTGGTGTAGCGCGGCAGGCCCATGCCGAAATGTGGTGTGGCGCTGGTCGCGAGCTGACTGCGTTCCAGCCAGCGACTCAGGATCGCGCGCAATGGCGGCGCAGTGGCCGGCATATTGTCGAGCGCCTGAATCAGGTCGATGTACTGCGCCAGTACGGTGGTGTCGTTGGCGGATTTTTCCGGCAATTCCGTCGATAACATCTGTGCGATCGGCTCGCGGCGTTCACTGCGAAAACCGGCGTGGCAGACGAATAGGGCGCTGCCATCACCGGCGCTTTCGCCATCGACCGATTCGCACAGGAAGTCGGCGGCGCAACGATTGGCGGCCACCATACATTCTTCCACAATCAACTGCGCATCGTTTTTCAGTTGGCGTTCGATGTCGGCGATCTGGCCGTTGTCATCGAGTACCAGGCGGTAATCCGGTCGCTCGGGCATCAGCAGATTTTCGCGGCCGCGATGCGCGCGCAGGGTTTTTGCCACGGCAAATAATTTTTCCAGCGTGTCGCGTGCATCGATGACGCGCGTCGTGTCCGCCAGAGCCGCGGCGACGTCGCCATAACTGAGTTTCGCCTGCGAACGAATTTTCGCTTCGCAAAATTCGCGGTGGGTAATGGCGCCGTCGCTATTGATGTCGATGCTGCAGACCAGTGCCAGCCGCTCTTCACCGGCGAGCAGGGAGCAGCGCTCATTGGCGAGCACATCCGGTAGCATCGCGACCGTGAGCCCGGGCAGATAAACCGTATTGGTGCGCGCGGCGATCGCCTGCTCCAGTCCAGAGCCTGGCTTGATCCACGCGGTCGGATCGGCAATGGCGACGAATACACGCCAGCCGTCATCGCGGGTTTCGACATGGAGTGCATCGTCCATGTCGCGTGTATCGGCGTTGTCGATGGTGACAAACGGTAGCGCAGTCAGATCGTGGCGTGCGGCAAAATCCGGCTTCAGCAAATCGCCGTCATGATAATTGAGATTGCTGTCGGGCAGATTGAAGCGCGCCAGCGCATAACGCGCGGCGATAAATGCATCGTTCGGTGTGCCGATCAGCGCTTCGATGCGGGCCGCGGGTTTGCCGTCAGCATGCGGGTGGCGGGTGATGCGCGCGCGAACCAGATCGCCGTGTTGCGGCATGCGTTTGTTGTCGCCCTTGATCGGCAGACGCTGTTTCGGTGGCAGGAAGATCCAGCGCGATAAACGGGGCAGGTCGGGTTCGACGAAATGGGCGTTGTCGCGGATGACGTAATGGCCGGTGAAATCGCGTAGCGGCGATTCGATCAGGCTTTCGACGGCAGCACTTTGTTTGCCGTCCGCGCCGGTGATCACGTCGATGATGACGCGGTCATCCGGAAACACACGCTGCATCTGCTCGGCGGGCAGATAAATTTCGCGACCGTCATCGAGTACCACAAATCCAAAACGACCTTGCGAGCCTTTTACGGTTCCGGTGTTGTTTTGTCGGTCGTCTTCGATTTGTTGCTTGAGAGAACGCAGCTGGCTGAGGGCGTCGGAATTGAGCATGGTGCGGAGATCGGAGGGGGAAGGCGCATAGACTAGCGGAAAATGGCGACGGCGTCAGTCCTTGGGGCAGCCGCATTGCGTCGTCGTGGTCCTGCTGCATGGCGAAACTGTCGTACCACAGAATCTTGCCGCACTACAGAATCTTGCGGCTATGCAGAAAACGCAATGCGGCGGCGACTGCGATGATCATCCAGAACATCACCCACCAAAAGCCCGAGGGGTTGTCGCTCCACGGCAGGCCGCCGGTGTTCATGCCGAAAATGCCGGTGATCAGGTTGATCGGCAGCAATGCCACCGTCACCACCGATAGAATATAAAGGTTGCGGTTGGTGGCCTCGCTGAGTCGGCTACCGATTTCTTCCTGCAGTAACCGCGTCCGCTCCTGTACCAGTTCGAGATCCTGATTGGTCCCATCGAGGTGTTGTATGGCCTGCCGCAGTTCATCGACATCGTCGCGGTCGCACCAGCGCGCCATGCTGGAAACGCCCTGTTGCAGGGTTTGCCGCCCGGCGCCCATATGGCGGCGCAGTCGGCCCAGCAAGCGCCGGATGCGGCCCAATTCACTGCCGTGATCGTGAATGCGGCCGGCGAGAATGTTGTCTTCCGCTTCGTCGATGTTCTCGCTGATGGATTTGATCAGATCGTTAAAGGAGCCGTCGACGAGGTGGATCAGGCGGGCAAACAATTGCGAGGTCGATGGCACCGTAAGACCACCGATCAACTCCCGCCGCAGCTGATCGACTGCGCGCAACGGATGGCGGCGACCGGTAATCAATAGTCCCTGATCGACATAAACGCGCAACACACCGAGACCTTCGGGATCGCCGTTGAAATCGTGGTGCAGATCGCCGAGGACCAGGGCGATTCCCTGCGGGAAAATGTCGCAGCGAATATGCGTATCGCTGTCGAGCAGCAGTTCGCGAGCATCCTCCGGTATGGCTGCGCAGGCTTCGATCCAGTGGCAGGCGCGGGTGTCGGCCAGATTGAAATGCAGCCAGCGTGGCGGTGTGGTGTCGACGGCCGCACGCGTCTGCGCATTCCAGTCCAGTACTTCGGTGGTTTCGGGGTGCAGCGCGAATCCGCAAATCAGACCTTCGCTGTCGGGTACGCCGGAGTGGGCAAGTAGATTCATGCGTCGGGAAGTTGTGGGCGGTTGAGGTGGGACGGCGTGCGCAGCAGGCGCACGAAACTGGCTGGAGCATAACAGTTTGCCGCGAAATTCAAATGCACACGGCTGCAGGTTTGTTTGCGCCACCGCGGCGATTGTGAGCAGGATCAAATCGTTATCTGCAGAGATTTCGAGCCCCGCAAAAGAATCGCGAATCCGCCGCTGAGTTTGATTGACAAAGTGCCCGTGGCTTCCAATAATCCATGCACCCGGTACAATCAGGATGCTGTCGTTGCCCAGAGATTTTTTGCAACAGGTCGCCTCTAAAAATGGTCCAGCGCGTGCCGGATGCTTTCCTGCAACAACCTTCGCAACAATCTTTGTAACAACCGAGGCAGTAACGCAAGCAACACCTCAGTCAGCAAATCGATCAGCAGCGAAAGCAGCAACATCTGCAACATCTGCAACAACCGTTCTGCCCGCTGCGAAGAAACCCGCTCCAAAAACATCCGTATCAGCTTTTTTCGTCAAAGTAAAAGCACCTGTTAAAACCAAAATACCATTTAAAACAAAAGCAGATCAGCTGCTATCAGCAACACATAATATTTCTTGTTTCTCATCGCACTTGGCTACACCTCTGCTGCCGGACTGCGGAGCGCTGCGGCATCGCGTTTCCGTCATAACCATTCATCCTGTTGTTCTTTCTTTTACGGCGATTTCGTATCGCTGTCCGGAGTGTCGTCATGCATAGAACTTCCCATAGCGGTAGTTTACATAGCAGTAAAACTCGGGAAATCGAACAAATTTATGTGCTCGATACCAACGTACTGCTACACGATCCGCTGGCGCTGAGTGCGTTCAAGGAACATCGTGTAGTGGTGCCGATGACGGTGCTGGAAGAACTGGATGCCATCAAGGATCGCCGCGATAAGGATGTCAGTCGCGAGGCGCGTATTGCGATCAATGCCATCGACAAAATTCTCGCCAATGCATCGCCGAAAGAAATTCAGGACGGCGTCGAAATTCCGGGTAGTGGTAGCGCAACCCGCGGCAATGGCAATGGCGTGTTGTCGGTGTATCCCGACCAATTGATTCATCTCGATCACAAGGCGCCGTATCTCGACGGCGCGCCGAATCAGGCCAACGATAATCGCATCATCAATGTCGCGTTGCATCTGCAGGCAACGAACTCCGGGCTGTATGTCTGTCTGGTTACCAAAGACATCAATATGCGGCTGAAAGCGAAAGGCTCGGGCCTGGAGCATGTCGAGGATTACCGCAAGGACAAGGTGCTTGAAGACATCGACTACATGGCCAAGGGCTATGAAAATGTCGAAGGCAATTTCTGGGCGCGAGTCGACAAGGTAAAAACATTTCGGCGCGGCCGCGATACCGTCCACGTGATTGCCAAACACGTATTGCCGAATGCGTATCCGAATATGTTCATTGTCGACGACAGCGGCTTCGTCGGCTACGTACAGCATCTCGACGGTGATCTGATTGAAATGGTCGATCTGCACACTGATCAGTTGATGGCGCAACGCTTGTGGGGATTGACGCCGCGCAATCTTGAGCAGGCGATGGCGTTCTTTCTGATTCAGCGCGAAGAAGTCGACATGACGGTGCTGACCGGCCCCGCCGGTTCTGGCAAAACGCTGATCGCACTTGCCTACGGTTTGCACGCGACGCTGGAAGAGAAAAAATTCGACAAGATCATCATTGCGCGCTCGACCCCGCCCATCGCCGAAGATATCGGTTTTCTGCCGGGCACCGAGGAAGAAAAAATGGCGCCGTGGCTGGCGGCATTCGAAGACAACCTTGAGGTGTTGCATGGCGGTGACGAGTCGCCGCGTGCGAGCATCGATTACATCAAACAGCGTGCGAATATTCAGTTCAAGTCGCTGAACTTCATGCGCGGTCGTTCGTTTAATCGCGCCTACATCATCATCGATGAAGCGCAGGGATTGACGCAGTTTCAATTGAAATCGATTGTGACCCGCGTCGGCGCCAATTCGAAAATCGTCGTGCTCGGAAACCTTGCCCAGATCGACAACAAATACATCACACCGCTGACCTCGGGGCTGACGTATCTGGTGGAGAAATGCAAGGGTTTCGAGCACGCGGGGATCATGCATGTGAATGGCATCGAACGTTCGCGACTGGCGGCGTTTGCGGAGGAAAATTTGTAGAAATGTTTTTGGCTAAATGTTACGGCGGGCGATATCGACATCGCTCGCTGTAAAGCTCCGCTTATTGTCTGCATCCTCGCAACGGCTACCATCAACTTCTAAGTTATTGTCAGGTCTTCATTGTTGGAGCGGATTTTCCGCCCCTTTTTTATCCCGATTAAAAACATTCAATGATTTTGTCCGCCCAACAACGCACGAAATTCCGCTGACGATTGGCGCAGCTCTTCGGCTTTTCCGCGCGCGATCAGCAGACCGCCCTGCATCAATAACACTTCATCGAAATGTGGCAATAGATTGAGCCGGTGAATCGATGAAATTACGCAGCTGTCTTTAA
>JBEVMI010000257.1:0-9704 GCA_040508685.1 Spongiibacteraceae bacterium | reverse complement strand
TGAAGCGTTTTGTAATCCATGGGTATGCGCCTGCCGCATTGGGACAATGAAAATTATTCGTTTGCCAGCGCAGAGGCTGCCGGCCAAAGTACCAGTCTACTCGACGGAACGGTTGCGGCGGTGCCCTTTGCCCGGGGACACAGGACACTCCATCTGTCACGGCTTGCGGCAGAGAAAGCTGTCTCTGAACTTTTGTTAATTCGACGGGGTCCTGGTCCGGTTAATAATGTCAGCGGCGGGCGTATTGGCCACCCCTCTCGGTATTTGCGAAAGCCATACGCCTCGAAGCGTTGTTTAAAACACTCATAACAGGTTATTCATCATGAGTTATTCCGCTTACTACGACGAATATGTCGAAACCCTGCCGCGCCCCGATCTGGCGCGTCTGCAGGAAGGCCTGATCCTGCAGCTGGTGCCCTACGTCTATGCGCGTTCGGCACTGGTGCGCGAAGTGTGGGATCGCGCCGGCATTACCCCGAAAGATATCCGTTCGCTGGATGATTTCCGCGCCAAGGCGCCATTCATCGACAAGGACCGGATTCGCCAGTTTCGCGACGAACACAACGATCCGTTCGGCGGCACCAAGTGTGTCGATGCCCCGCATCTGCGCGCGGTCGGTTTCACCTCGGGCACCACCGGCGATCCGACCCCACTGCCGTATGCGCGGTCGGTGAACACGCCGCAGATCAAGCGCGATTTCTGGCATATCGGTATGCGTCCGGGCGACTACATGGCAATCAACATGTTCACGTTTCGCGAGGGGCATGGTGCCGGCAATTATCTCGATTGCGGTTTCCGTCCCATCACGTTCCAGCACTCGCCAACCGAATTGTCGCGCCTGTTCAAGGCATCGGTGGAATTCAAGCCGAAAGTCATGATGACGATTTCGACGCCGCTGGTGCTGGCGATGGAAGAATATGCGCAGAAACGCGATATCGATTTGCAGGAGATTTTTGCCAGCTATAAAGGGGCGATTTTCGGCGGCGAAATGCCGGCACCGCGCGTGCGCAAGCTGGTAAAGGCGTGGGGTCTCGAGATGTTCGAGATCACCAGCCTCGGCGATGTCTGCGGCGCGATCGATTGCCGCGCACACGAAGGTTTTCATGCCTACGAAGATCTCGCGCTGGTCGAATGCCTCGATCCGAATGGCGATCAGCCGGTTGCCGACGGTGAACGCGGTGAGCTCGTGGTGACGTCCTTGCAGGACGATGTCGGTCCGCTGGTGCGTTACCGCACCGACGACCTGATCACGTTGTCGCGCGACCTCTGCAGCTGTGGCCGCACGCACGCGCGCATCAAGGTACTCGGGCGCAAGGGTGATGAATTGATCGTCGCCGGCAAATCCGTGCTGCCGCGCGATATCACGCCCATTGTTGAAGAGATCGTGGAGACGCAGGCGGCGCTGTATCAGGTGATTCGTGTCGCCCGCGAAATGGATGAACTCAAGCTGCGCGTCGGTTACAACCCGGAAGCGCTGCACGGCAGCGAAGCCGAACTAGCCGGTCGTGTGCGCGATCGCGTCGCGGCGCAGCTCGATGTGCCCGTCACGGTCGAAATGACGTTGAATTCGGAGCTGCTCAAGCTGGGCCCGCCGCACAAAATTCCGCGGGTTGCTAAAAAATGACAGCCAAAAAAATAAGGGGCGCAAAAATGAATGATACCGCTATGAAGTCCCAGGACATTTCTCCGGGCACGCAGGAACCCATGGCTGTCGGTCGCTACTGCGATCGCAACGGTGAACAGCAATTGCTGCCGTACTCCCATCCGGAGTTCGAGCGCGCGATTTTGATGTACCAGTTTCGTCTCGGCACATTCCATTTTCGCACCGGCGATGAAGTGCTGATCACGTCGCTGTTCAACGAAAGCGCGCAGTTCGCGCCGATGGAGCGATCGCTGCGCGATTTCGGTCTGGTGCTGCTGTCGGCCGATTCGTCATTTTTCGACGCGGCGCGGATCGAATCGATCCTGCGCCGTTTTAATGTGGCGGCGGTGGCAGGCATCAACGCCGGCGTGCTGGATGGTCTGATCGAACTCGGCCACGATCCGCTGAAGTTGTTTGCCAATCGTGTGGTGTGGGCGCGTCCCGATGCGCACGCGCGTCTGGCTGCGGTGCCGGGCATCAACCTGCGCGCGTGGCTGGAAGTCGGGCCGGCGGTGGCGATGCAATGTGCGCTCGGTGAAGGCGCGCATATCAATCGGCTGGAGTGGCAGGTGGATACGGTCGCCGGTGAAATCGTGCTGACCAGCCGCCTGCATCGCGCGGTGAATTTCGAGCGTTACCACACCGGCGTGCACGCCCATCTCGAATGCGCAGCCTGTGCCTGCGGCTCCGCCGATCCGCGCGTGATGTTGTCAGGAGCCCGGACGTGAACGATCGGTCGGTACGTAAAGATTTGCCGCTGGCACTCGTGGTTGGCGCCTGCGGTGGCATGGGTCTCGCCTGTGCGCGCCGGCTCGGCCAGCATTATCGCGTCGTGCTCGCCGATATCAGTGCCGACGGTGTGCAGCGCGCCGCCGAACAATTGGGCGAGGAAGGCATTGCGACGCTGCCGCTGGCGTGTGATGTCACCAGCGACGAATCGGTGGCGGCGCTGGTTACTGCCATGCAGCGTGAAGGTGTTTTGAAAGCGCTGGCCTATGTCGTTGGCCTGTCGCCGGCCTGCGGCAACTGGCGCGCGATCATGGCCGTGAATTACGTCGGTGCGCAGCGTTTGGCAAATGCGGTATTGCCGATCCTGGAACGCGGTGCGGCCGTATTTATTTCGTCGCTGGCGGCGCATGCGCCGGGCAATTTCGACGCGATCCACGCGCTGCTCGACGCTCCGCTGCAAACCGGTTTCATCGACCAACTCGAAAACACGCTGGATGGCGACATCACCCCGCAGCGCAGCTACATGATTTCCAAATACGCCATGAACCGCATGTGTCGTCGTCTCGCCCGCGAGTGGGGAGTTGCCGGCAATCGCATCGTGTCGCTGTCGCCCGGTTTAATTGCGACGCCGATGGGTGAGCGTGAATTTGCCGCGTCGCCACAGAAATGGGATTTGCTGAAACGCACACCGCTGCAGCGTCAGGGCGGGCTGCTCGAAATCACCGATGCGCTGGAATTTTTGTTGTCTGACCGCGCGTCATTTATTTCCGGCACTGATCTGCTGGTCGATGGCGGTATCGCCGCGGCCAATCAGTTTGCCTGAGTCATTTTGCCGTAGTCATAACCAACTTCGAGGTATTTCATGTCTGTCGATGTATCGGCCACGCTGGCCAAGCTGTTTGATCTCTCCGGTAAAACGGCGGTCGTTACCGGCGCCACGGTCGGCATCGGTCGCGGTATCGCACTCGCGCTGGGACAGCTCGGTGTCAAGGTAGTCGTTGCCGCGCGCAACGCCGTCGCCGCCGAATCCGTCGTCGCGGAAATTGCTCAGGCCGGCGGCAGTGCGCTGGCATTGCCGCTGCAAGTCGACAGCGAGGAGTCGGTAGTCGCGTTATTCAAGCAGGCGCGCGCGGCACTGGGACGCATCGATATCCTAGTCAACAACGCCGGTATTTTTCCACCGAATACATTGCTGGAAACCACCGGCGATCAATGGGATGAAGTGCAACACTCCAACACACGCGGCACATTTTTCTGTATTCGCGAAGCCGGAAAAATTATGCGCGACGACGGCCACGGCGGCCGCATCATCAATATTTCTTCGATCGGCGGCGTGCGCTCGGCAATCGGCGGTCGCACTGCGTATAACGCGTCGAAAGCGGCAGTGAATCGCCTCACCGAAGAAGCGGCCATCGAACTCGCGCCGCACGGCATCCTCGTCAACGCGGTATTGCCGGGCCCGACCGCGACCGAAAAACTCGACGAACTCGATGCGCAGGGTTCGCCTCTGCGCGCGGCGATTGCACGCAAGGTGCCGCTCGCGCGCTGGGGTACGCCGGACGATATCGCCGCCGCCGTGATTTATCTCGCCAGCCCGGCAGCCGCATTTGTCACCGGACAGACGCTGGCCGTCGACGGTGGTGCCGGCATGGTGATTTAATCGGCTCGAGAAAATGGTCGGAGCCGACGTCATGAATGCCGAAGCAAAAAATAATATCGAAGCGCGCCTGCAGCATCTGGAAGATCTCGAAGCGATTCGTCGACTCAAAGGTTTGTATTGCCAATGTGTCGACGGCGGCTGGGATCGCAAGACTCACGACGGCGACGCTTTTGTCTTGTTGTTCACTGCTGATGCATCCGTAGAGTTCGTGCGTGACCCCAGGCTAGGTCCGCCTTCTCGCGCCGAAGGGCGGGAGGCGATTCGCAGCATGATCAACGCTGCGCAGGTGGCCAGTTACGCCGCGCACAATATGTGCGGCGAGCTGATCGATATCGATGGCGACAATGCGCACGCGACCTGGCACGCGATGAATTTCCTGACCTGGCCGGCGTTGACCTACGTCGGCACTTTTATTTATCACGAAGATTACGTGCGTACGCCGCAGGGCTGGCGTATCAAAAATTTGCGTGCAGTCTGTCGCGGTATTCACCCGCTCGAAAACGGCCAGTCGATTTCCGGCCGTTAACATTCCCTCCGATGTTTGAAGCCATTGGTGAGTCGGCGTTATTGGTGCCTGCCCGGATAATCCCGTATAACAGATCGTCGCCGGTGGCGTTCCGGTGTGCCTGATCTGCTTGCATGGCCGTCCCGTTTTGAAAGGAGTGCTCCCATGAATTCCCATCCCGCGTTAAAACCCGGCAATGTGGCGGTAATTACCGGTGCGGCGAGTGGCATCGGTCTGGCTGCGGCAAAAAAATTCGCCGGCCTGGGCATGAAAATCGCTATGGCCGATGTCGATCCGGCACTGCAGGAAGTGGCTGCCAACGAGGTCGCACCGCTATGTAAAAACGCCAAGACCGATGTGCTGGCGCTGCCAGTGGATGTGTCGGTGTTGACGCAGGTGCAGCAGCTGAAAAATCGTGTGTGGGAACGGTTCGGTCGCGCCGATGTGCTGATGAACAATGCCGGTGTCGGTGCTCCCGCCGGCAGTTGGGATCACTACGGTGCGTGGCAGAAAATACTCGACGTCAACCTGTGGGGTTGCATCAACGGCGTGCAGACATTTACCGAACCGATGCTGGCGCAACAGACGCCGGGGCTGATCATCAACACCGGCTCCAAGCAGGGGATTACCTGCCCGCCGGGCAACACCGCGTACAACGTCTCGAAAGCGGCGATCAAGGCGCTCACCGAAGGTTTGCAGCACAGCCTGCGTTCGGTTGAAGGTGGCAAGGTGTCCGCGCATTTGCTGGTCCCGGGTTTCACCTACACCGGCATGATGAAAAAAAGGCTGCCGGAAAAACCGCCGGCAGCCTGGACCTCCGAACAAGTGATCGATTATCTGCTGGAGCGTCTGGCGCAGAATGATTTCTACATCATCTGTCCCGACAACGAAGTGACGGCCGAGATGGATCGCAAGCGTATTTTGTGGGCGGCGGGTGACGTCGTGGAAAACCGCCCCGCGTTGTCGCGCTGGCATCCGGATTATCAGCCGGCCTTCGAAAAATTCGTCGCGAAGAAGTGAGCGGAAGTGATCCGCAGCTGGACGCAATGATTTGAAAATCAATCGAGCCGTTTGTGGAAACGCAGGATCGCCAGCGCCAGCATGATCGCGGCGAAAACCAGCAGCGCCAGAAATTCGATCCACAGATCCGCGGGTCCGGCGCCGCGCAGCATGATGCCGCGGATCAGCCGAATGAAATGCGTGAGTGGAAATATTTCCGCCAGCCATTGCGCCGCTTTCGGCATGCCGGCGAAGGGGAACATGAATCCCGACAGCAGGATTTGCGGCAGAAAGGCAAAGAACGACAGTTGCATCGCCTGAAACTGACTTTGCACGAGTGTCGAAATAAAAATACCGAGCGCAAGGCTGGCGACAATAAATAACAAGGCGGCGAGATACAGATCGACAATCGAACCGCGCACCGGCACCGCAAACAGCAGCAGTCCCAGCAGCAGGATCAGTGTGGTCTGCAGCAGCCCGATGCCGATATAGGGCACCACCTTGCCGATGGTCAGTTCGAGCGGTGACAGCGGCGTCGTGATCAGAAATTCGAGATTGCCGTGTTCGCGTTCGCGCACCAGTGCGATGGCGGTAAACATCACCATGGTCATGGTCAGGATCACGCCGATCAGGCCGGGCACGGTATTCACCGCAGCGCGGCGTTCCGGATTGAAAAAATTGACCAGCGCGACTTGCGCTGCAATGTCCGGCGTGCGGTGTTCGCGCAGCAATTGCGATACCGGCAGCGACACCAGCTGGCGCGCCGCACCCTGCACCGCCTGATCGGAGCCGTCGATCAGCAGTTGTACGGCGGGCGTGCCGGTCTGCGCCAGGCGGCGCTCGAAATCACTCGGGATAATCAGCGCGGCGCTGATTTTTCCGGCGCGCAGCAGCGCGTCGAGTTCGGCATCGCTGCTGATCCGGTAGCGAATATTAAAAATCTGCGACTGACCGATTTCCGCGGCGAGTTCGCGTGAATTCGCGGTCTGCGCCTGATCGAATAACGCCGCATTCAGATTGCGCACGTCGAGATTGATCGCATAGCCGAACAACATCAGCTGCAGGATCGGCATGCCGACGATAAAACCGAAGGTGAGTTTGTCGCGGCGCAGCTGATACAGCTCCTTGCGCACGATCGCGAACATGCGGCGCAATGCGACGATCATGACGGCACCTGGGCGCGTGCCTCGCGGCCGGTTGCCATCACGAACACATCTTCCAGATTCGGTGTGCCGGGATTGACCGCGGCGTCGATGCCCTTTGCTGCCAGCGCGGCGCGAATCTGGTGAGCCTGTGCAGCGGCGTTCACGTTGTCGCCATTGTGTTTCGTCAGCACGCGCAGGCTGGCGCCAATCTGCGCGGTGGCGAGCACCACGTCGACACCGGCCAGCGCCTGCTGCGCGGCGCGCGGTTTTTCGCATTCGACCAGCAGCACGGTGCCGGGCAATTGATTCATCAGCTCGCGCGGGCTGCCGTTCGCGACCAGTTTGCCGCGTTCCAGAATCGCGAGGCGATGGCAGCGTTCGGCTTCATCCATGTAATGCGTGGAGACGAGCAGCGTGGTGCCCTGTTCGGCGAGTGCGAATAATGCGTCCCAGAAATCGCGGCGCGATTGCGGATCGACCGCGCTGGTCGGTTCGTCGAGAAATAATAATTCGGGTTTGTGCAGCACCGCCGCGGCGAGGGCGAGGCGTTGGCGCTGACCACCGCTGAGGGTGCCGGCGAGTTGATCGCGCAGTGTGTCGAGATGGTAGAGCGCAAACAGTTCGTCGAGGCGGTGTTTGATTGCGCTGTTGGACAAGCCGTGAATGCGCGCGACGAAATCGAGATTTTCGCCGACGCTGAGATCGTCGTAGAGCGAAAATTTTTGCGTCATGTAACCGATGCGTTGTTTCAGCGCCTCGGCCTGTTTCGGTATCGACAGGCCGAGCACTTCGATCTCGCCTTCGCTCGGCAACAGCAATCCGCACAATAAACGAATGGTGGTGGATTTGCCGCAGCCGTTCGGACCGAGAAAGCCGTAGACCTCGCCGCGGCGCACCTGCAGGTCGATATGATCGACCGCGGTGTTCTGGCCAAATCGCCGCGTCAATCCGCGCGTGGCGATAACGATATCGCCGTCGCGCACATCGGCAGACACCGTCGCTGGACTCATTGGCGCTCAACACTATTCATTGGGTCTGGATTCGGCCAGCGGCTCGGCATGACAAGGAATGCCGGGTGGCAATTGCTGCGCGGCCTCCCCCTGCAATACCAGTTCGGCGCGATACATCAGGCGGCTGGCGTCGTCGCCGGCGAGCGCGTAATACGGCGTGAAGGTCGGCTCGCTGCGCACATTGCGCAACTGCGCGTCGTAGGGATTGTCGATGCCGTCGACATACACGCGAAACTTGCGCCCGGGTTTCAGATCGGCGCGATATTTTTCCGGCACATAAATACGCGCGTAAGGTTGCGGTCCCGTCAGCAGGCTCACCAGCGTGGCGCCGACGGGGGGTTGATCGCCGGTGCGATACGGCAGTGCATCGATACGACCCGCGCGCGGAGCCTGCACATCCAGGCGTGCCCGCGTCAATTGCAGATGCTGCAATTTCGCCTGGGCACTGGCGAGCGCCGCGTCGGCCTGCGCCAGTTGTTCCGGTCGGGTGCCGTGCAGCAGCTCATCCAGTTGCGCCTGCGCGGCGGCGGCATTGGCCGCCGCAATTTTTGCAGCGGTGCGCGCGCGGTCGACGTCCTGCTGTGCGATCAGATTGTTTTTGCGCAAATTGCGGGCGCGTTCGAATTCGCGCTGTGAATTGGTGGCGTCGCTTTGGGTTCGCGTCAATTGTGCACGTGCGGCGTCGATGGTTTCGGTGCGCGCACCGTGTGTCAATTCGAGCAATTGTGCGCCCAGCCGTTGTGTTTCCGCCTGCGCGGCAGCTAACTCGGCGTCGGTGCGACGGGGATCGAGTTGCAATAACAGTTGCCCGGCGTTGACGGGCTGGCCTTCGCTGACCGCGACCGTCAGCAACGGTTCGGACACTTCGGTGAGCACCGCAGCGCGATCCCATTCGATCGTGCCGTGCCAGCTGTTTTTATTGTCGTTGCAGGCGCTGAGGAGTGTGCTCAACACCATTAATACTGCGATGCGACCTATCGTCATTGATCAAGTCTCTTTTGCTTTAATCCTTAACTCGCCAATAACCTCGGTGCTGAGCTGCTTAATCCAGTCTTTTGCAGCGACCGTGCGCCGCCGGGAGCGGCGCCCGAGCTGGCATGGATGCCGCTTTTTGCGTGTCGTCGTAAAAGACTGGATTAAGCGGCGGGACAATGGCACTCGCTATTGTCCGCCTGAGGTTGATCACGCAAACACAAAACGATTGGTCTTCTCGCCCGCGGTGACAACAATCGCGGCGCCGAGTGGATCATTCGCCGCCATTTTTTGCAGCGTTGCGGTATCGCCGTCGTTAGTTATGGCAATAAAACGCGCGTTGTCGTGCAAACGCCCGATGACGACACCACTCGTCGGCTGACCATCCTTGCCGTAAATAAGCGTGAAGGTTTCGATGCTGCCATTGCCGTTGGGCTGAGAGGCAAGCACTGGTGCTGGCAATTCGTCGATTTTTTTCTGCAGCGGTTTGCTGTCGCAGATTTTAAATTCGGTCGGCTTCGTCGAATAAATGCCGACCGAATATTTCGACAGGAAGCCGCCGTTGGCACCGATAAATCCGTAGGTACCCGGAGCGCTGCGCAAGACTTCCACCATGCTGGCGATACCGTGCATGGAATAGTTGTTTCCCGGTCCGCCAAAGTAGGGCAGGCCGCCGGTGAGGGTGAGGCCGCGCGCATCGTCGACGGCGATATTCAAACCGTCGCAGACATTCGACACCGCAATCGGAAAACAACTGTAGAGATCGAAGAAACGAATATCCGCGGCGCTGACATTGGCGGCTGCGAGCGCAGCATTGGCGGCGAGACGTGCAGCGGGCGAGCTGCCGAGATCCTGACGCTCCATCAGCGGGCGTTCGCTGCCCTTGGCGTAACCGTGCAGATACACCCATTTGCTCTCGGGAATGCCGAGTTCGCGCGCGGTGCCGACCGACGTGACGATGAACGCCGCCGCCTGGTCGATGAAAGCATTCGACACCATCAGGCGCGGATAGGGAAAGCCGATCCAGCGGTTGTCCGCGTCG
>JBEVMI010000245.1:0-10823 GCA_040508685.1 Spongiibacteraceae bacterium | reverse complement strand
GAGCAAAATCTGTGGGCTACGTGGATGCAGCGATTCTGGGTGTGTTCCGCCCAGGTAACTCCGACGACCGTGGGGGAATAGCGGGCGGAATAACAAAGTACAGCTGAGGCAAGCTATCGTAATAAAAAAATCTATGATAATCATTATCATTTGGGAGTCAAGAAATTATTGTCCGCCTCAGGGCGTGCGGACGATAGACGGGCAGATGGCGGGATTTAACGCGAGGTTTTGTCTGCTGGGATTGGCGAAGTGCCCGATGGTGGGAGGAGAGGCCGGCGGCCGCTGATCATCGTGCGGATCAACGACAGCCCGCTAAAGCGCGACATCAGAATCACTGCGCCGACATGGAGAACCACGGCGACCATTAGTGTCGTCGCGGTGTATTCGTGTAATTGTTCGACCCAGTCTTCGCCCCAGAAGCGGTCGAGCCCCTGCATCCAGCCACTGACCGCGGTCAGCGCCAGTAGCGACAACAGAAAGAAAATCATCAACGCGCCGAGCGGGTTGTGCCCCTCGGTGGGGTCGAACTCGCGCTTGCGCAATTGCTGCACGTGTCGACGCAGGCGCGTGGGTGTAGGCCAGAAGCTGGCGAAGCGCGCATTGTGCGAGCCGGCCCACCCCCAGACGATGCGGATAACCAACAGCCCCGCGATGGCATAACCGGCCCATTCGTGGAGCGTTTCGCCAGGTTCAAGAAGCCAGTAATTGAGCAGGAATAACGTCGCTACGCTCCAGTGAAAAATTCGCACCAGCGGATCCCAGACGGTGACGTAGCGCCGTGTCGACACTCCCTTAATCCTCAACGGTCTTTTTCACGATCTCGCCGGTGACCGGGTTGAAATAGACTTCGATTTTTTCGAATTTTTTTCCGTCGGCGCTTTTGCCCCAGCCATAGATTTCATAGCAGTGGCCATCGGTCTGAAATTTTTTGATCGCAAAGCCGTATTCGTTGACGATTTTTTTCTGCATGTCCAATACATGCATCCACTTGTCCTCTGGTACATCAGGGCAGGTGGCGGCTGCGTGGACGGTGGCGCTGGCGCACAGGGTAAAAGCAGCAAAAATAGGCGTGAAGTTCTTCATCGGGATTGTGTCCTCAAGTGAATTTAGCCGCACATGATTCGTGCGGCCGGGGAGAGTGGGTCGGATCAAAGTCCACGTTTAATGATGGGCAGTTCAGACCGTAAACAGGTCCAGCGGAATTGCCGCCGCTTGCAGTTTGAGTTTGCCTGCTTCGTTGGTCACCACGGCGATGCTGGCTTTTTCGGGTTGCAGGTAAGTGCGCGCGACCCGTTTTAAATCCTCCAGCGTTACGGCGAGTAAGCGTGCACGTGTGCGCCGACGTTGCTCCGGCGTGCGTCCGAACAAGTTGTTGTGGAATGCACCTTTGGCTTCGCCGGCGGGGGAGCCGGGCTTGTCGAGGCTGCCGATGACGCCGAGGATGGCTTGTTCCAGTTGTTCGGGATCGTGTTCGGTGTCGAGAAGCCAATTGAGCGAAGCGTCGAAGTCCTGCAGCGTTTCGGTCAGGCGCGGATCGCGATACGAATAAAAACGAAACGCGGCAATATTGGAATCCTGCGAGGCACCACCGCCGTAGGCGCCACCTTGTTCGCGAATAACGCGATGCAAATAGCCGTTGCGCAGGAAACCGCCGAGCACGGTCAGCGCGGCGGCATCGGGGTGGTCGCTCGGCACTGTGGGGTAGGCCTTGGCGCAGAAATTCACCTGCGTATTGGTTTGCCACAGTTGGCGCACAGGTTCGCGCACCGCGTCGAATCGTTGCAGCGTTGACGCCGACGGCAGTGTGGTGCTCGTCCACAATTCCGCAATTGCGGCGCAGGCCGCGGTGCGATCTTCGTCGTCGGCGACAATCAGCAATTGTTTCTGACCGCCGCAGATCGCCGCGTGTAATTCACGCAGTTGCGTCGCAAATTGGGTGAGCGCTGCGGGTTGTTCGAGGCTCGTGTCCAAAGCCTTCACGGCCTGCAATCCGGCCAATCCATGCAGTTCGTGCGTGAGTTTTGCCACCGGGCTCATGCCGGCGCTGGCGGCATTCATGGCATAACTGTGGCCGTTGCCGGTGATGCTTTGCTCGCGCCGCGCGCGCTGTTGTGCAACCAGATCGCGCAGACGATCGAGTTCGTCCCAGCGCACATTTTCCAGCGTGGCTTTCATCAGTTCGCTTTGCGCGCGTAGGTTGCGCACCAACGCTTTCGACGACAGTATCAAATAGGATTTGATGTTCTGCTCGTCGTCGACGGCACCGCGCATGCTGGTGAATGCGGAGATCGAACCGCAGACTTCGGATTGCCACTCTTGCGTCGTCAGATAATCGCGGCTGCCAACACCGACTTCCGTCAGCGCCTGGGTGTAAAAGGGCAGCAGTGCCAATAAATGTTGCGGCAGGGGCGGCAGCTCTATCAGCAATTGCTGATAAATAATGCCGTTCGTGCCCTGTGCGGAATAGCTTGTCGGCAATATGCCGAGTTGCACATGCTCGATGAGCGGCACATGGATGTCGGGCTTGACGTCACCGAGCGTGACCTTCGGTAGCACCGATTCGTCGAGGCGTTGTTGCTGGCGTTGTTCCAGTGCCTGTGCCTGCGCCACAATATTCTGTTTTTGTTTTTCGTCGAGCGCGGCGCGGATAAACGACAGACGCTGCGCTTCGGCGGCGTCGCGATTGGCGCTGAGTTGTTGATCGGGCGTCAGCGTCAGCGTGACACGGTGCGGATTTTCCAGCAGCAGTTCGCGCGCCAGTTGTTTGATGAAGTTGGGGTCCTTGATCGATTCGCGCAGATTGGCGAGCACTGGTTCGAGATTCAACACGGCGATCGGATCGCCGCGATGCGTGGCGCTGGCGAGCGCATTCAAAATCAATTGCAATCCGTAAGGATAAGAATCGCCGCCGATTTCGCGCTGATGTAATTCCAGCTGGTGCAGTACGGCCTCGACGCGTTCCTGCGGCACACCGTTTTCGGCGACATTGCGCAATACATCGAGAATCAATTGTTCAACGGCTTCGATCTGGGTGGCGTCGGTCCCCTCGAGGCCGCAGACAAAGGCCAGCTCGCGCATCGAATCTTCCAGCCCGCACAGTGGACTTGGCCCATTGCCGAGCTCTGAAGTTTCCAGCGCTTTTTGCAGCGGCGATGCGCTGTTGTCGAGCAGTACGGACGACAGCAGTTGTGCGCGCAGCATGTCGTCGAGATTGGCGCTGCGGCCGAGCAGCCACGCCATGACTACATGGGTTTTCTGTTCGAGGGTTTCATCGCTGCCGAGCGGATAACTTTCCTGCACACGCACGGGTGCGTGATAACGTTTTTCGTCGGGAACGCCGATAAAGACGTCGAGTTTGTCGAAGCGGGCGAGGGCGAGTTCTTCGAATTTGGCTTGATGTTCGTGCGCGGGAATGTCGCCGAAGGTCATGAAAATCGCATTGCTCGGGTGGTAATGCGTTTTGTAGAACTTCTTCAGCTGCTCATAGGTGAGGTCGGGAATACATTCCGGATCGCCACCGCTGTTGTAGTGGTACGTCGTGTTCGGAAACAGATATTTGCAGAGCGTATGCCAGAGCTGGCTAGGCACCGAGCTCATCGCGCCTTTCATTTCATTGAAGACGACGCCCTTGAACACCAACTCCGAATCGGGATTGGCGGGCTCGGCAAATTCGAGGCGGTGGCCTTCCTGGGCGAAGTCGAGCGGGTCGAGCCGCGAGAAGAAGACGGCGTCGAGATAGACTTCGAGCAGGTTGGCGAAATCCTTGCGGTTCTGGCTGGCGAAGGGATAGGCGGTCCAGTCGGAACTGGTGAAGGCGTTCATGAAGGTGTTGAGCGAACGCCGCAACATCATAAAGAAGGGGTCGCGTACCGGAAAACGTTCGCTGCCGCAGAGCGCGGTGTGTTCGAGGATGTGGGCGACACCGGTCGAGTCCATCGGCACCGTGCGCAATGCCACCAGAAACACGTTTTCGTCGTAGTCAGCGGCCAGGTGGTAGTGCATGGCGCCGGTGTTGCGGTGGCGGTATTCCTCGACGGTGATATTCAGGGATTCCAGCAGCTCGCTGCGCTGCCATTCGAAAGCCGGGTGAAGCGTGGCGGGTTTAACAGTCACAGTATATGTCCTGAAATTAAAAAGTTGCCCGGATTGTAACGCCGGGCTGTGGGTGCGCAAAGCTGCGTGCAGACGATGCTGAAAACAGGATGAGCACCTGATGGGCGACAGAAACGTGCGACAGATCGAGTATTTCCGCAGCGACAGGCTTTACTATGGCGTCAGGTTTCCGGCATTCAAGAGTTGTTGCCCGATGTCAAAAGCAAATACGTCAATAATTCGCGTAGCGGCGCTGATGGTCTGTGCGCTGCTTGCCGCGTGTCAATCCACGCAGAAGCCAATATCCCGCATTGCGCCCTCGCTGCCGGCTCCGGTAGCGACCCACGAGTTCGAGATCGATCCGAAACGCGATGATGTCGTGGGCGGTCTGCAGCGTATCCATGCACGCGATGAAGACACGTTGTCCGACATCGCGCGTCGCTTCAACGTCGGCTACGAGGAAATCGTCAGCGCCAATCCGGGTGTCGATCCGTGGCTGCCCAAGGCCGGTACTGAAATTATCGTGCCGACCCGGTTTGTGCTGCCCGAAGCGCCGCGCCAGGGCGTAGTCATCAATCTGGCCGCGATGCGCCTCTTCTATTTCCCGAAGGCCAAACCCGGCGAGTTGCAGAAAGTCATCACGCATCCGATTGGGATCGGTCGTGTCGAATGGAAAACCCCCGAAGGCACGACCAAGGTCGTCGCCAAGGTCGAAGCGCCAACCTGGATTCCCACCCGCAATATTCGCAAGGAACACGCCGCCAACGGCGATCCATTGCCGGCGAAGGTGCTGCCGGGGCCAGACAATCCGATGGGGACGCATGTGCTCAGGCTGGGCTGGCCTGCGTATGCGATTCACGGCACCAACAAACCGCCGAGCATTGGTTTGCGCGGTAGTCACGGCTGCATGCGGTTGTATCCGGAAGACATCGTCCGCCTCTACGAACAGGTGCCGGTCGGGACGCCGGTGACGGTCGTCAACCAGCCGTATTTGTTTGGCTGGCACGGCGATACCTTATATATGCAGGCGTACCCGGTGCTGGAGGACGACAAACGCAACCACAAGAAACTGACCGACCGCTTGCTGGCCAACCTGCGTAAATCGAAAAAATCCAAGCTCGACACCCGCCCCGAGGCCATCGTAAACCCGGCATTGGTAGCCGAACTTACGGATAACCCGCGCGTCCTGGTGATGCCTGTTTCGGCAAAGAAAGGCATTGAGGGGCTGTCATTGCAACAACACGTAGCCAATACGCCGTATGTCGAAAACCGCGTGCCGATCAACGCCACGTGGGACGGTGATATGAGCGAGCAGCTGACAGCAGCTGAAGTCATGGAGAACGCTGCGATTCCCTAGTGATTGCGTCAACCCGTCGCTAATTTCGCTATCTATTCTTTCTTCCCTTCAAATGTTCCCGGCCTGATGCGTAGTCGCGTTGAGGCACTCATTCATCTCGCTTTCCGCTGTTATGCCTTGCACTGCTTCCGGTTTTAAGAGTTTCTCTGATGAGTGTGACCCCGGTCATAAGATCAACCTCTGTTATGTTATTTAGAAATACAAATACCATGTTAATAGTTTACATGTGTAATGTTTCTTGCTAATTTGCCGCGGCCCAATGCAGGCACCTGCATTACCCGTCTGTACCGGCAGTTCACACCGCTTTATACGAAAGACTTACCAAAAATAAGTGCTTCCATGTGTTGCGGCTGCCGCTGATTTGGCAACTCCGCTAACGCAGGACAGCACCCAGAAGTTCATCACATTCCATTTCGGAACCAGTCAACGACTGTGTGGGGAAGATTTTTATGACGAACAACCGCATTCAAAAGCGCGCATTTGCGATCAGCGCGCTGGCTCTGGCGATTGCTGCGCCACTGCCCGTACTGGCCCAGGGCCAGCTCGAAGAAATTATCGTTTCTGCACGTAAAACTGACGAAGGACTGCAATCGGTACCGATTGCAGTCAGTGCATTCAATGCCGAATCACTTGCGCAAATGAATGTCGCCCAGACTTCGGATCTCGGTAAATTCACACCAAGCGTCTATATCGAGCCGCCTGCTGCCGGCAACTCGACTGCGGCCAAGGTCACAATCCGCGGCCAGAATCAATCGGACAGCCTTATCACCCTCGACCCGTCGGTTGGCTGGTACCTGGATGACGTTTACCTGGCGCGCACGTACGGCACCGTTGCCAGCATGTTCGATATCGAGCGCGTGGAAGTCCTGAAAGGTCCCCAAGGTACGTTGTACGGCCGTAATACGACCGGTGGTGCGGTCAAGCTGGTTACCACCAAGGCTGAGCCGAGCGCTGATCTGAACGGTTATGTCACTGGCGGCGTAGGCAATCTCGATGCGTGGAAAGTCGGTGGTGCGGTCAATATTCCGTTAATTCCCGATGTTTTGGCGATTCGTATCGCCGCGCTTAAAGACACGGCCAATGGATATGGCGATGTCAACGTGTACAGCTATCAGATTCCGTCCTCGGCGGCTCCGGCTTTCCTTGCCAAGAAAGATGCCGGATTTCGCGATACCGAAATGTACCGCCTGAACCTGACCTGGTATGCAGCCGACAATATCGATGTGCAGTTCGGCTACGAACATTCCAAGCTCGACATGTCGACGCTGCAGCGCAATATCCGTGCGCCGTACGACAGCTACGCGACTGCCGGCATCCCCGCCACGACGGACTTTTACGAGTCGAACCTGACGGTACCGCCGCGTTCGATGGCCGAGAATGATACGGTCAACCTGACGGTCAACTACGACATCACCGATACGCTGGCAACCAAGCTGATCTATGGCTGGCGCCGTGTCGACAGCCAGTATTTCAGCGATATCGATGGCGCGCCGGACTCGTTTAACAACCCGACCGCACCGTCGCCGCAATGGGCGCGTCAACAATCGCTCGAATGGCAGATTTCTGGTGTTGCAGCGCAGGAGATGCTCGAGTGGATGACCGGCATTTATCTGTTCGAAGAAGATGGCCGTGATGAAACGGTTTCTTACGGCGCAGCGTCGGGTTACACGGTCAACCATATCTATGGTCGCGCCGAGAACGAAAGCCGCTCGATTTTCGCCAACGGCACGCTGCATTTGACCGACAAGCTGAATTTCAACGGCGGCATGCGTTACTCCTACGACGACAAGCCACTCTACAAACGTCTGTACGCAACCAGCGCCACCACGGGTGCGTTCGTGACCTGCCGTCTCGATCCAGCGACCCCGGGCTACGATGCGAATGACTGTTCGTCCACTGCACACGGCAACTACGATTACGTTTCGTGGCAGGCCGGCTTCGATTACACCATTGCCGACGACATGATGGTGTACATCAAGAGCAGCAACGCCAAACGTTCGGGTGGCCAGAATGTGCGGGGTTTGACGGCAGCTACCAGCCAGCCTTTCGAGCCGGAAGAAGCGACCGATATTGAGCTCGGTTTCAAGAGCCAGCTGTTCGACAATCGCCTGCGCGTGAACGCGGATGTGTTTCACACGTTTTATGAAAACATTCAGCAGAGCATCATTTTCCAGATTCCGGGCATTGGTACTGGAACTCAGGTCGTAAACCAGGCCAAAGCAGATCTGGATGGTGTCGAATTCGAAGTGACCGGTCTTATTACGGATAACTTCACCGCAACGTTGACGGGCTCGTTGTTGAACTGGAAGTTTGAAGACGACACCTCGATTCTGCCGTCTGCACCGGGCCAGCAGTACAGCCTGCGTCTCGACTACGACCTCCCGGTTTCGGTGGGTACTGTCAATTTCAGCGCGAACTATTCCTGGCGCGACGAGTTGTTAGCCAATCCGGCTGGCGGCCGTGCAGCCATCCGCAGTACGTCCGAGTTGACGACAGACGAACTCGGTTTGTTGAGCAGCCGCGTTGCGCTGAATATGGAAGATCTCGGTCTGACCGTTGCGGTATGGGGTAACAACCTCACCGACGAAGAGTACACGACTTCGCCGCTGCAGCTGGGAACCCGTGTCGGTGCCACTATCGGCGAGCCACGCACCTACGGTCTCGACGTTACCAAGAAGTTCTGATCAAGAAGTTTGCTGTTGTAGTTGTCAGCAGTTACAGCCGGTGCAGCGTGAGTTGCACCGGCTTTTTTTATTGCGCAAATTTTATGGGCGAAGCAGAAGATGCCATCGCGACAGCAATTGCGATGTGTATTGCTGGTCAGGGCGACGCGATGGCTGCGTTCTGAACGATATCCAGCAACGGTTGCGGATAAACGCCGACATACAGGGTGAGCAGCGCAAACAGGACCAGCGCGAGACCGCCGGCGCGTTGACCCCAGTCGAGCGGGGCGTTGTGGCGGCGCATGCCGGGCTCCAGCAGGAACAATGTCACCATCACACGCAAGTAATAGTAGAGACCGATGGCGCTGCCGATGACCACGAGTCCGAGCAACCACCACAGCTCGGCATCGACACCGGCGGCGACGACATAAAACTTGCCGATAAAGCCGGCGGTGGCGGGAATACCGGCGAGCGACAACATCGCCCACGCCAATGCCATCGCAAGATAAGGGCGCCGCCAGAACAGGCCGCGAATATCGTACAGCGCATCGGCGTCGGTGCCTTTGTACGGGCTGGATATCAGGCTGACGGCGCCGAAAGCCGCCAACGTCGTCACGACATAGGTGAACAGGTAGACACCCACCGCTTCGATGGCGATGGCGTTACCGGCGACGATGGCGACCAGCACATAACCGAAATGCGCAATCGACGAATAACCGAGCAGGCGTTTCAAGTTCGGTTGGGTCAAAGCCAGCAGGTTGCCGACGATGATTGATGCCGCGGCGAGGACGGCAAATACATTGCGTAACACGATGCTGTGCATGGCCGGCGTTTCGACGATAAAACGCAGCAGTACGGCAAATACGGCGACCTTGCTGGCGGTGGCGAGAAATGCACCGACCGGAGCGGGTGCGCCCTGGTACACGTCCGGCGTCCACAGATGAAACGGAGCCAGAGACAGTTTGAAGCCGAGGCCAACCACGATCAGCGCGCCGCCAGCGAGCAGAATCGGATTGAGTTCGTTGCCACTAAGGCGGGCGCCGATGTCGCTGAACGCCAGCGAGCCGGAGTAGGCATACAGCAGCGCCATGCCGAACAGCAAAAAGGCCGAAGCCGCCGCCGACAGCACCATGTATTTGATGCCGGCTTCGAGCGAGCGATTCTGGCGGAAGGTATAGGCGACCATGCCGTAGACCGGCACCGACAACAGTTCGAGGCCGATAAATAACCCCGCGAGATGCCGGCTGCACGCCAGCACCAGTCCGCCGGCGCAGGCGAGTCCGAGCAGCAGGTAAATTTCTTCGCGATTGCCGTTGAAACCTTCCATGTAGGCGTGTGCCAGCGTCATGCAGGCCAGCGTGGAAATCAAAATCAGCGCCATGTAAAAACAGGCGTAACCATCGACGATCAACAGGGGCGTGACCTGTTGCGGGACGATGTTTTCCAGGCCGTTCGGGGCAATCAACAGGATCGACAGCAGCGCGGCATTGAGGCCGACCACGCTGATCGTGGCATTCCACCAATGGTTGCGTTTGAACGCGATTGCCAGCATGACGACCACCACCGTGCCGGCCGTAATCAACAGCGGCAGCAGGGCGATCAGTTGGTCGGGAGTAAAAGTCATAACTGTCTCGCGTTCTTTAAAAACTTATGGGTTCATGCCAGCTAGCGGCGCGGTGGCAGCCATCAGCTGTTGCAGGTGGGACATCGTTGCCAACGAGGTATCGAGTACATGCTGCGGGTAGACGCCGATGTATAGCAGGATCGCCATCAGGCTCAGCATCAAACTGAGTTCGCGCAATGAAAGATCCGGCAGCCGCTCGGTGGATTGCGCGGCGCCGAAAAAGGCACGTTGCATCATGATCAACGAATAGATGGCGGCCAGCACGAGGCCGGTGGCGGCGATTATGGTGACGACCGGCGCGACCTTGAATGCCCCGAGCAGAATCAGGAATTCGCCGACGAAATTACCGAGGCCGGGCAGACCCAGTGAAGCCGCGGTAAAAAACAGCGCGATGGGCGGCAGTGTCGACAGTCGCGACCACAGTCCGCCCATTTTGCGCATATCGCGAGTGTGCAGCCGTTCGTAGACTTCACCGCACAGAATGAACAACGCGCCGGCGGAGATACCGTGCGCCAGCATTTGTATGACCACACCTTGCAACGCGATCAGATTGCCCGAGTAGAGACCGACCAGCACGAAACCCATATGCGACACGCTGGTGTACGCGACCAGACGTTTGATGTCGTCCTGCACAAATGCCATCAGCGCGCCGTAGACGATGCCAATCACGCCGAGCCACATGGCGATTGGTGCGAACTCGACCGATGCATTAGGGAACAGGGGAATGCCGAAACGTATCAGACCGTAGGCCGCCGTCTTCAGCAGTACACCGGCGAGGTCGACACTGCCCGCGGTCGGCGCCTGCGAATGCGCATCTGGCAACCAGGAGTGGAACGGTACCACTGGCAGCTTCACGGCGAAGGCAAGGAAGAAACCCAGCATCAACACAAATTCGAGCGCCGGCGCCATGGTGGTTTTCAGCAGGTCTTCGTAATCGAAGGTCCACACGCCAGTGTTGTTATAGTTCACCAGCACCAGCCCCATGATCGCGAGCAGCATCAGCAGACCGCTGGCCTGGGTGAAAATAAAGAATTTATTTGCCGCGTAGATCCGCCCCTTGCCGTCAGGTGCGTTGTGGCCCCACAAC
>JBEVMI010000238.1:0-4741 GCA_040508685.1 Spongiibacteraceae bacterium | reverse complement strand
TTGTAGAAAGCCAATACGAAGTCACCCGCCGCGGCGTGATCGAGGCGTTTTTCGATCGTCTCCCACGGCTTGAGATTGTCGGACAGCGACAACACGCAGAAATCGTGGCCGAGCGGTGCGCCCGCGCGCGCCGCGGTGGCGAATGCCGCGGATACGCCGGGATATATTTGCAAATCGATCGCATGCCACAGCGGATCGACCGATTCGTGCAACGCCTCCAGCACTGCGGAGGCCATCGCAAACACACCGGGATCGCCGGAAGAGACAAGCACCACACGACGCCCTTGCGCAGCCAATTCGAAAGCGTGGCGCGCGCGCAACATCTCTTCGCGATTGTCGGTGCAGTGCAACACCTGATCAGCGCGAAACGGGCCGGCCATCTTGACGTAGGTTTCGTAGCCGAGAATATCTTCGGCAGCGACCAGAGCGGCTTTGGCCGCAGGCACCATAAATTCCGCAGCGCCAGGGCCGAGGCCGATCACCGTCAACGTGCCACGCCCCTGGCCGATTCTTGTCGGATCGACCGGCTCCTTGCATTCATACAGCACAACATTATCTTTGGCGCCGCCGTGATACAGCGAGGAAATCGTGTGCGCATCGAGACACTCCAACGATGCCGCATAATCCTGCACAAAGCGGATCGGTACCTGCCATTCGGCAGCTGCGCCAAGCAGACGCGAACTGCCCATCTCCGCCAGAGGTGCAACCAGACATGCCAGCGACAATGGCGACAGATTCGTCACAGCGAATAATTCTTTCAGCCGTGCGACCAGATCATCGCTGGCAACCGCCACCGCCGCGATCACGGTATGCGGATGAATCAACAGCTCGTGGTCCGCTTCAACCTGTTTGCGCGCACTGACACGAATCGTATGGTGTGCGGATTTATCCAGAGGCAACGCGACGGCGTCGAGCCACGCCGCATCGCCTTCAATACGCACCTGCTGACCCGCCAGCAAATCGGACACAAAACGTTTGCCTTGTTCGATATCGGCCAGCGCATACCCCAATGGCGGATTCAGCAGGCAGGTGCCGAAACGCAATTCGCCACTGGTGGTAATTGCCGGAGAAACATTTAATACCGCAGCGATTTCGCGCGCCATAACGTTGACGCCGCCGAGACCACCCAGCAGCGGAACTACCGCGCTGCCATCTTCCGCAACCGCGAGCACCGGTGGCTCCGCTTCTTTATCGACCGTCTTTTCCGCAAGCAACGGCGCCAGCGTGCGGATCACAATACCCGCGGCACACAATGCAATGATCGCGGTAGCGCTGCGATACAGCGCTTGCAGCGTCGCGCCGAAATCATCATAAAAAATATCCGCGGCCGCAACGCGTTTGCGCGCACCATAAATCTGCGCGCCCGCATACAGCGCCTGAATTTTTTGCGCGGTATCCGCGCTGCCATTGCCGAGGATAACGATGGCGACCGGCCGGGCCGACTTCAGCTCGCTCATCACACGCCCTGCCATTTTTCACCGGGGACAACGATCAGCGAAAAATACGGCGACGCCATCGGATCGACTTCATCGATCGGCACCACCCGCTGGTTGCTCATGGTGGCACGCTCGACATACAACGCCCGCTCGGTGAGCCTCAATTCATCGAGCACACGCCGCACCTTGTGGAAATTGCGGCCGAGTTTCATCACCACGGCGGCATCGGCGGCGGCCAAGCGCTGTTTTAATTCGTCCTCCGGTAACACGCCGGAAATCACCGACAACGTTTGATTGCGATACACCAGCGGCGCGCCCAGCACCGCCGTGCCGCCCAACATCGAACACACGCCGGGCACCACTTCGGTGGCAAACTGGCTGCCCATGCGATCGTGCAGATACATGTACGAACCATAAAAAAACGGATCGCCTTCGCAGATCACGGCGACATCGGTACCCGCATTGAGATAGACGCCGAGCTGTTGCGCGGCGGTGTCGTAAAAATCGCTGATGATGGCTTCGTAACACAGCGGGGGTTCCAGCTTTTCCGTCGTCACCGGATACACCAGCGGCACCGTGATCTGCGTCTCGTGCAAATACTCTTCGATAATGCCGAAGGCATTGCTCTTTTTACCTTTGGCGACGAAGTACGCCACCACCGGTGCCGCGCGCAACAAACGCAGCGCTTTTACCGTAATCAGTTCCGGATCGCCGGGGCCAACGCCGAGACCGAACAAACGCCCTTTCTTTTCCACTACATTCATTCCCATCATTCGGCTCTTCATTCCACTTCTGTCGCAAGGGCATTGACCGCCGCTGCTGCCATCGCGCTGCCGCCGCGGCGGCCGCGCATGATCACGTACGGCACACCGCGACTATCGGCGGCGAGCATGTCTTTCGATTCGGCGGCACCGACAAAACCCACCGGAAAACCGAGAATCAATGCGGGCTTTGGTGCGCCCACGTCGAGCATGTCCAATAAATAAAATAAGGCCGTCGGTGCGTTGCCGATCACGACCACGCTGCCTTCGAGATGTTCGCGCCACAACTCCAGTGCAACCGCCGAACGCGTGTTGCCCAATTCGCGGGCCAGCGGCGGCACGCTGTCGTCGTGAAGCGTGCAGATCACGCGATTGTTTGCCGGCAATCGCGCGCGCGTGACGCCTTCGGCAACCATGCGCGCGTCGCATAAAATCGGCGCACCGGCGGCGAGTGCGGTGCGCCCCGCCGCACCGGCGCCCGTGGAAAAACGCAGATCGTCGACGGCATCGACCATGCCGCAGGCGTGGATCACACGTACCGCAAGTTTTTCGAGATCGGCAGGCATCGCGGCGAGATTGGCTTCGCGGCGAATTATCGAAAACGACTGGCGATAAATTTCCTGGCCGTCGCGAATGTAATCAATCATCAACTTTTTCCAAATCGAACGGGTTCAAATCAACCATCAAACGCGCTGCATGATCAGCGCGGCAGCGTGCTGCATATCGAGGTCGCTGGCGATGAGCTCGCCCAACCCCGCATTGCCATTGCGTTGATACAGATCGTAATGACCTTCAACGACAGCCAGTAGTGTGAATGGCGCCGCATGTGCCGCCGCACACGAACGTTCGCAGCCGGTTAGATGAACGCTCGTCTGCACGAATTTTTTGCCCAGCAATTGCGCGAGCAGCAATGCATCGCCTTTGGTATCGGCGCGACCTTTGATGCAACCGACGGCGCCGCTGCACGCAATCATCTGCGCCAACGGATCGTGACGATTTATCGCGAACCCTGCCGCATGCAAACGCTGCGCGACATTGTCGGCAGCTATTTGCGGAATATTCGGCAGCAACACACTTTGCTGCGGCGTCAGCCGCAACGTGCCATCCCCGCAGGTGTGCACAAGATTTGCCAACACACGCAATTGCGCGGCGTCGATGCGCCCCAGCGGCGGCACCGCGCCGATATGGCACAGCCCGGCCTGACGTTGTGGATGAATGCCGATATGCGTGAGCGACGGCGTCGGGCGTCTTCGCCACGCCGCCATATTGCCGAGCAGGCGGCACGACACGCGCTGCTGCACATGCTGTAAAAAATCGGCGACTGGCATGCCTTCTAATAAATGCCGCATGCGTGTTTGTTCGGGGCGCGCATGATCCAGAAAAACATGCAGCACGGCTTCGACCAATTCCAACGCATGCGACGCCGGCACCGCCGCCACCCCGCCCGGCGCATCAGCTGTGGTCGGCGGGCAACCGGCAAGACCGAATGCGAACAACAGCTCGGTGCCGGACTGTTTGTCGCGGGCCTTTTCGTCAACCGGCAGCGCCGACAGCCACAGATCGTGCGGATGCTCCAGCATCGCTGTGCGTTCGCCGCCGTCGAGCAGCACGGCGAATTTTGGCGAGAGTTCGTGGAATCGCGGTTGCGTTTGCAGCGCGTCGAGAATTTTTTCAGCGAGAGGCGTGACGTCGCACACCATGTCGGGGTCGATACCGAAACTCGGACTGACCATCAGATTGCGCACGTCGTCGCCGCCCGGCGTACGCGGCCCGAGACCGGCATCGATCAAGGTTTCGATCAGGAAGTTGATGGAGCTTTCGGTATTGATAAAACTTTCGCGCACGCCGCGAATTTGCAGGTTGGCGCGATTGGTCAGCTCGATCACGCCGGATGCGTAACGCTGCGCGGCGTCGGCGACCCTATGTGCCTGCGCAGAACTGAGTTGCCCGCACGGCAGCTTGATCCGGCAGATACCGCCATCGCGCGCATTCACAATGCGCAACAATCCCGGACACGCCGAGGGACGCACAGGAGCGCGGTGCGCTGTTGATAAACGAAGGGGGGGACGAGTCACGCGATCACCGCCGGTCTCTCATCGCGTTGTTCCTCACAACGACATCGCGACAACCGGACCTGACAGCGCGGATCAACCGGCTGTCGGCATCGGTACACCCCGCCCGATGTTGGTACTCGCGACTATTTTCGCTGGCAGGTCTCCTGGCTCGCAGGTCATCGCTCATGTGCAGCCTTCCCGGAAATCGACGATTTCCAGTGGCCTTGCGTCGCACATGAACTCACTGCTTACAGTTGCGGGGGCAGCCACGGTTTGCGGCAGAGGCGCCGCGCCGTATTCCCTCTTCGGCCCAATTCTCAAAGACCTGAAAACGTCATGAGCGTTTTCAATCTCTCGGATGGGCACCAGCGAGCGGGTATTATGCCTGCTTGTCCCATCGACGGCACCCCGCGACGTGAATGCAATCCCTTCCTCCGCCCCATGGCTCACTGTGATCGGCATCGGTGAAGACGGTTATGCCGGCCTCGGC
>JBEVMI010000203.1:0-7061 GCA_040508685.1 Spongiibacteraceae bacterium | reverse complement strand
TGAATCCACCTCGTGAAAGGTGTGCGCACGGCCCCAGGTGTAATCGATCAGCTGCTGCGGAATCACGATGGCACCCGCCGGCATTGCCGTGTGAATACCGCCGACGGCATTCACGGCAATGATCTGCTTCACTCCGGCAGCGTGCAGTGCTGAAATATTCGCGCGGTAATTGATGCGATGCGGTGGCAACCGATGTGGCTGCCCGTGACGCGCCAGAAACAGAAACTCTCGCTGCGACAACGACAATAACTGCAACGGTGCCGACAGTGCGCCATACGGCGTATCGATGCGGCGCTCCTCGACCAGCTCGACACCATCCAGTTGATTCAGGCCGGTGCCGCCGATAATTGCGATGTCGGTATTCACGTGCGCGCGCCCTGCCGGATCAGTTAAAGAGGGGAATTATACGGGAGCGTTTCTGCACCACGGGAGCGATCAGGGCTTGCACAACCCGAGACACTGTATATAATCACATGTACTGTATAAGCAGCCAGGCAGACTAGCGTGACCGACATGAAGCTCACACCGCGCCAACAGGAAGTGCTCGACCTGATCCGTCGCCACTCGGATGACACCGGTTATCCCCCGACCCGTGCCGATATCGCCCGCGAGCTGGGCTTCAAATCCGCCAATGCCGCCGAAGAACATTTGAAAGCACTCGCCCGCAAAGGAGCCATCGAGATGATTGCCGGCGCCTCGCGTGGTATTCGCATCATCGACGAACAAAAAGGTATTCCGATCGTCGGCCGCGTCGCTGCGGGCAACCCGATCCTGGCGCAGGAAAATATCGAGGATTACTGCGATATCTCCGCCAATTTCTTTCACCCCCGCGCCGATTATTTTCTGCGCGTCAAAGGTGACAGCATGATTGAAGCCGGCATTTTCGAGAACGATCTGCTCGCCGTACACCGCACGACCGAAGCCCACAACGGCCAGATCGTCGTTGCGCGCATCGACAATGAAGTCACCGTAAAACGTCTGCAAACCACGCGCAGCAAGTACCAATTATTGTTGCTGCCGGAAAACCGGGATTACCAACCCATTGAAGTCGACCTGAGGGAACAGGAATTTTCGATCGAGGGATTGAGTGTCGGCATTCTGCGTCGAGGCAAATGATCATGGCTCTTTCTGTTCACACTGCGTCGTTTCAGGCTCTCTCGTCCGAAGCACGTGCTATCGAACAAGACCTGTTTTCGATCGTCGGTGAAGATACGGCCCCACAAAAAGCCCGCTGCCAACGTATTAGTGAGTTTGTCTTCCCCCGTAATTCCGAGGCCGACGCGCGCCCCCTGCCATTGTCGCTGATACTGAGCATGCTCGGCCATCTCAGCCATAGCAGCGATTCGCGCTGGCTCAGCTGTATCGGCCTGCCCCACACCTCGAAAAAAGAATGCCTGCAATCCGGTCTGGACTGGCAGCGGTTTTTGCAAGTGTTTCCCAGCAATAAAGTTGCCGTGCTGGAATTGACCGAACGTGTATTGCAGGCCGGACGCAGTCATACGGTAGTGGCGTGGTTGCCTGCATCGTTGTCGGATAAAGATCTGGCGCGTCTGGAAAATGCAGCGACCATGGGCAATTGTCAGGGGATTCTGATTCGGCATCGCTGAGCTATCCATTGCGGAATTAGCAGCTTGCCGCCAACGCTGTAGTAGATAGCTAAGGATTTACCACTCTTGCGCCGCTTCACGCTGCACCGCAATTAAAGACTGGAATGATTCCAGCCATTGCTGACAGCTCGCCACATCGACCACCTCGGTAATGTCGGCAACAGAAATAACGCCCGGTGAGGATTTGACCGCAGTCGGCGCAGCTTCACCTTCCGCTTCGCGCATAGCCTGCAATAAACGCAGCGGCCACTGTGCCTGTTCTTCCAGCTGCGCCAACACATCCAGTTCCTGACAGCTCCATTCCTGCGCTGCAAATTGCCGGCGTGCGCTGCGCGCATCTATTGCATCGGTGGTGTGGTGTTGGTGCTCTGCGATTTCTTTTAAATAAAGCCGATACGCCGTAGCGAAGTGAAAAACCGCGCCCTGCAATAACGCCTGTTGCGCAGGACCGGTTTTGGCGTGCGCGTCAGTCAGCAGCAACTGCACGAAGTACAGCTTTTGATTGACCTGCGCACGCCGCGGATTACTCATACCGTTGTCCCACTGCGGCTCACTTGGCCGCGGCTTTCTTTTTGGTGACTGCCTTGGGGGCAGCTTTTTCCGGCGCGGTTTTCTCTACCGACGCCTTTTCTGCAGTAGTTTTCTCGGCAGACACCTTCCATTTACCGTCTTTGAAGAAAGCGCGCCAGCCGGTCGGCTTGCCTTCCACCTCGGTCTGCACATACTGCTCCTGCGTTTTCCGGCTGAAACGGATGACGGCTTTGCGACCTTCCGGATCTTGCCGCGGCGCATCGAACAGGTAGTGGTGTTTCGGATCGATTTCGTCCCGATGCGGCAACAATTCTTCGACCAATGGCGCGCGCGTTTCGCGGTTTTTCGGAAAACCGCTGGCGGCGAGGAACAGACCCGACGCACCGTCGCGCAGCACGTAGGTATCGTCGACTTTTTCGCAACGCAGCTCCGGCATCGGCACCGCATCCATTTTCGGCGGCGCCGCCTGGCCACTGCGCAACAGCTTGCGCGTGTTTTTGCAGGTGTCGTTGGTGCAGCCGAAATATTTGCCGAAGCGGCCGGTTTTCAACTGCATCTGCGAACCACATTTGTCGCAGTCGAGCGTCGGGCCTTCGTAGCCCTTGAGTTTGAACTGGCCTTTTTCGATTTCGTAACCCGGGCAATCCGGGTTATTGCCACACACATGCAATTTACGCGTGTCGTCGATCAGGTAACTGTCCATTGCGGTGTTGCAGAGTTTGCAGCGGTGTTTGCTGCGCAGCACCAGCGACTCACTTTCGTCGCCCTCTTCGTCGTTGTCGGCGCCCGTCGTGGCAACCGGCACCACTTCGTCGCCCGGCACCAGGTTGATCGTGCTCTTGCAGCGTTCTTTCGGGGGCAACGCATAACCCGAGCAACCGAGAAATACACCGGTGCTCGCGGTGCGAATCTGCATCGGCCGACCGCATTGCGGGCACGCAATATCGGTATCGGTCGGCATGTTTTCGCGCATGCCACCCATTTCCTTTTCGGCAACGGTGAGTTTGCCGCGAAACTCTTTATAGAAACGATCGAGCAGTTTCTTCCATTCGAGTTTCCCAGTCGCGACTTCGTCGAGCGACTCTTCCATGTTCGCGGTAAAACCGTAATCGAGCAGATCGGAAAAACTTTCGACCAGGCGCTCGGTAACGATGTCGCCCATTTTTTCGGCATAAAACCGGCGATTTTCGACGCGCACGTAACCGCGTTCCTGGATCGTCGAAATAATCGCGGCGTACGTCGACGGGCGGCCAATACCGCGTTTTTCCAGTTCTTTGACCAGCGACGCTTCGCTGTAGCGCGGTGCCGGTTTGGTGAAATGCTGGCTCGGATCGAGTTTGAGCAGCGCGAGTTTTTCACCCGTCTTCACATCCGGCAACATCACGTCTTCGTCTTTTTTGACTTGCGCCGGCAGCACTTTCAGGAAACCGTCGAAACGAAGAACACGGCCGCGTGTGCGCAATTCAAATTCGCCGGCTTCGACCACGATCGACGTCGACGTAAATTCCGCCGGTGTCATCTGGCAGGCGACGAACTGGCGCCAGATCAGGTCATACAGGCGTTCTGCATCGCGCTCCATACCCTGCAGATCGCCGCCTTTCAGCGTGACATCAGAGGGGCGGATCGCCTCGTGCGCCTCTTGTGCGCCCTCTTTGCTGCTGTAGCGGTTCGGGTCTTTCGGCAGATATTTTTTGCCGAAATTGCTTTCAATGTAATCGCGACAGGTCGCCACGGCATCGTTGCTGAGATTGGTCGAATCGGTACGCATGTAGGTGATGTAACCCGCCTCGTACAGGCGCTGCGCCATCATCATGGTTTTCTTGACGCCGTAACCGAGGCGCGTGCTCGCCGCCTGCTGCAACGTGGAGGTAATAAAAGGAGCCGTCGGTTTGCTCTGGGTCGGTTTGTCTTCGCGCTCCTTGACGATGTAATCGTGTTTATGCAACGACTCGAGTGCAGCTTTCGCCTGCTTCTCGTTCACCGGGCGGAAATTTTCGCCGCCCTGCTTTTTCACTTCGATGCGAAATTCGCCGTCGGCCTTGCTGCCGCTGCGCACATCGGCATGAATCTCCCAATATTCCTCGGGAATAAATGCGCGGATCTCGCGCTCGCGCTCGACGATCAGGCGCACCGCCACCGATTGCACGCGACCAGCCGATAGCCCGCGCGCAACTTTGCTCCACAACAGCGGCGACACCATGTAGCCGACCACGCGGTCGAGAAACCGCCGCGCCTGCTGCGCGTTGACACGATTGGTGTCGAGTTTGGTCGGATGGTTGAACGCTTCCGTGATCGCATTCTTGGTGATTTCGTTAAACACTACGCGCCGATAGCGCGATTCGTCGCCGCCGATGGACTCGCGCAAATGCCAGGCGATCGCCTCTCCCTCGCGATCCAAGTCGGTCGCGAGATAAACCTGGTCGGCGGTTTCCGCCAGCTTGCGCAATTCAGCGACGACCTTTTCCTTGCCCGGCAGAATTTCGTACTGCGCTTTCCAGCCGTTCTCCGGATCGATGCCCATGCGGCCGACCAGCTGTTCGCGCGAGCGGCGCTTGCGGTGTTCCTCCTTGTCGGCAGGATCCATTTTGCGGGTCAGGGCGGCGGCTTTGGCGCGATCCTTGGGATCGACCTCCCTGGCCTGGCCACTGGTGGGAAGATCGCGAATATGGCCGATGCTGGACTTCACGATGAAGTCCTTGCCGAGATATTTGTTGATCGTCTTGGCTTTGGCCGGCGATTCGACGATAACCAGTGATTTTCCCATAAGACCTTCTAATCAAAAGATTTCCCGATGGCGATTACGCTCGGAAAAAACCCGGCCAGACATGGCCACTTCAACATGAAGAACGGCGAACGGACCGGAAACGGAGAGACTTGTATTTAGGGAGCCGGACAACCCCGCACCCCGGAAACGTCTCCTGAAATCCGGAAACGCCCCCCTAAAAAGAGGCGCCATATATAAGGGCAGACCCGGAGGCGGTCAAGTCGCGAGCAGCCCAGGGTTGTTCCCCCGGTGCACCATGCGGAACCCTGTCACAAGACAAACGTGTTTCAAAACCCACTCTGACACCGGTATCAACCCAACAAAAAACCGACTGCTACAATCTTTCGAGCCTGGATTTTTCCACCCGACTTTCCAACCCGACTTCTCACACCCGGCAACGGAGCCTTACGCGTCATCATGACCCCGAGTGTTTTGCTGATCTCCCTGTTTACGGCAATTTTCGCGGCATTGATTGCCGCGATGGTTGTCGTGCGCCGTCGTCAAACCGCGCTGTTGCGCCAGCGTGAAGCCCTGCAGAAACAACGTGGCGCGGCCCATATCCGCGCCACCGCGCTGGCTGCGTATGCTCATACCGGTCGCGCCGATATTGCCATCGTGCTACTGCAGCTGAGCTGTGAAATGCTCGAAGAAGCCGTGCAGATGGCACCGGACGAAGCGGCGGTGGTTGAGTCGCTGAAAAAGCTGCACGAGCTGATGGATTCGCTACAGGTCGACGATCGCCCCGCCACACCGGTGCCGAATCCCGAATCCCAATCGGAGCTGACCCAAGCCTCCATGCAACTGACTGAAGCCACTCGCCTGCTGGTGCGACTGGAAGTGCGGGCGGAGCTGGAAAGTGCCGAGCTGCGCTCCATGCAGAGCGAATTGCGCCGCGTACAGCGTTCGCTGGACTTTCGCACCCGCATGCGGCGCGAACTCGAAGCACCCAGCGTCCTGATGGCGCCACCCGAACTCGATCCCGCCTTGCCCGCAACCGATATGACTGCGCGTATCAGCCCCAGCCACTAACTTGCCATCGCACCGCGCAGTTCCCTGAGCTGCGCTGCAATCGCCGCCACCGCTTCGTCACCGCCACGCTCGCGCCAGTATACCGCTGGCCCCTGTGGCCCCAGCTCCACGGCCACCACATCTGCGGGCAGTAACGCACACACCCGCTCAAAACTGGCCTGCAGCCGCGCAGGCAATGGATCACCCTCCACCTCCCACGCCGCTTCTGCGGCATCGCGAACAACGCGATGTGACAGCGCGACCACCGTGCGCGGATCAAACACTGGCAACCTGTAGACGACGCCCTGAAAGGTATCTTCACGACGCACCCGGGCACGATGCGTCTGGGGCAATTCGGCAATCCGGATATCCAGTCCCAACTCACGCGCCCGCATTCGCAACTGCGCCTGCCGCGCCTGACCCGCCGACGGCCGCATCCACAACACCGGGCCAACCACCATGGCCAGCACCAGGATTACAATGACATACACCATCAACCTTCAGCCTTTGTGCAGGTTTATTACTGACTTTTAACAAGTTTTCTTGTCACAGGTCATGGCTAGCCGGCCGCGTCCTGTGTCAGCATCCAACGAAGCATTTAAGCCTCATCGAACACAACGAATACCGCGCTGGAAAACGTACAGTCCGAAACGCAGCTAACTGAGGGAAACATCATGGGCGAATACAACACTATTCTGGTGGCAGTCGACCTGTCGGACGAAGCCGACAAAGTCGCGCGCCGCGCCGCGAATATGGCACTGGTCTCGAACGCGCAATTGCATCTGGTACACGTGGTCGAGCCGGTCAACTTCGCTTACGGCAGCGATGTTCCCATCGACTTCTCTGCGATTCAGGATGAAATCCAGAAACAGGCGGAAGGTCAGCTGACAGCACTGTCAGGTTCGCTCGGTGTCACCGCGATTCAGCATCTCGCCGCAGGTCGCGCCGAAGTCGAAATCCACGCACTCGCTGAAAAAATCAATGCCGACCTGATCGTCGTCGGCAGCCACGGCCGCCACGGGCTGGCGCTTCTGCTCGGCTCGACTGCGAACAGCGTGCTGCACGGCGCCAAATGCGATGTATTGGCCGTACGGGTCGGCAAAAAAGTCAAATAGGCCGATGCAAGGTAGCGGGCGCAGCAAGCGGCGCCC
>JBEVMI010000181.1:0-4927 GCA_040508685.1 Spongiibacteraceae bacterium | reverse complement strand
GGGAATACAAACGCCAAGTTGTGGGTTTCTGCAGCCCTCATATTCAAAATGTATGGCGCATGATTTTATTCATATTGGACTGAGCAGCCATTCGACCTCGACGCATATTCAGCGCAGCATGTACATTGGCACTGGACCGCGCCTTCGCTCAGCGGACTTATGACGAATGACAGCAGCGGTTAGTAACGTTTCCAGGGCCCTATGAGCCGATGCAAACCATGGCCGAGGTGCATTCTGATCGACAAGTCCGCGCAAACGGCTATATCCAATCGATCGCACTCAGCGATGCGCAAGCAGTGAAAGTCGTCGCACCGCCAGTGCAGCTGGATGCCAAGGCTGGCACGGCGAAACGCTCACCACATTTGGGAGAACATACCGATGCTGTATTGAATGCACTTGGCTTTAGCGCGGTAAAAATTGCTGAACTGCGCGCCCAGAAAATCGAGCGTTAATGGGGGAAATCATGTCAGCCGTGAATTAGGCAGTCGCAAAAAAGGAGTCTTCGCGGCACGTTCTCGAATATCCCAATTCGGCGAAAAACTTTAACACTCCGTCTCCGGCCGCCTCTGAGCGCGCCGTCCCCAGCAAGGCTCCGTTGACAAGCCTGCCCGCGCTCTGTATTGATATGCAGCCTTTACATTCAGGCTGTATGTGAAATCGGCATGCAGGACAAAAAAGGCCCCATCATGAAAGCGGCGGCGATACACCCTTCGCTCGAATGATTCCCCCGGTTTCACGCCTCATAAAATATTCAGGAGATATTGAGTGAATTTATTTCGAGCTTTTTTAGTTATAGGCTGGATCGCCGTCATGGTCGTTACTGTGCACGCTTTCCAGGAACTGGGCCCCGACGGTGGCAGCGTTTTTTTCGGGGATTTTGCCCATCCATGGCGGGCGCAGTTCTTGTCGGATTTTTCCCTGCATCTGGTGTTGATGGCAATATGGATGATCTACCGCGAGCCGAAATTGTGGATCGGTGTCATCTGTGCCTTCTTCAGCATCATGGCCGGTGGTGCATTTTCGCTGGCTTATATTTTCATCGTGACCCTCCGAGTTAATGGCGATGTGCGCAAGCTTCTTTTAGGCAAACATGCATGACCCGTTACCCATCATGGCGATAGCTGGTTCGCACCCAGGATCAGGTCAGCCTTTTTTTCTGCAATCATCATGGTGGGGAAATTGGTGTTGCCGCTGGTGAGGTCAGCATGGCTGACGCATCGACAATACGCAGTGCGTCTATGCCTCGCGCACGCAAGGATGCATCGACCACTGCAAGTTCATCCGCACCCATCTTGCAGGTGCCGACCGGATGAAACAGGGTGGAAGCATAGGCGCGGATGTACGCGTTGAGTTCAGCGTCGGTGGTTAGGTCGGCCCCTGTTATCCCACTCGCCCGCTTCGAGGAGGGTGACTCGAACGGCGGGATCCACAGTCAAACGATTGGCCAGCACACAGCCGACTGAGCACCGACAATGACGAAATCCGTGTTCGATGTCATACGCTTGTTCTCATAATTTTTATTGTTAGAGGCATCGATCAACTCTTATTTTTTGACCGCGCCATACCGGAAAATAATTCACCACTTACAACAGCAGCACGGCTTTCACACAAACTCCATTTAATTGATCGGCGGCCGCTTGATTGATCTGTTCGAATGGATAAGTCCTTACCAATTTATCAAAAGGAAAACGGCCGTCGCGGTACAGGCGAATAAGTTCTGGAATAAATTCATCGGGATTGCTATCGCCCTCGATGATGCCCTGCACGCGATGCCCGCCGGCAAGCAGCGCACCGAGATCGCCCGGTACCGGAGTTGCAGGTGGCGAAATCGCCACGATGCCGAAGGTGCCCCGCATCGCCAGGCATGCCATGACGGCGGCCTGCACGCTGGGAATACCACAGGTGTCGAGCGCGTAGTTGACGCCCTGCGGCAAAATATTGCGCACCGCCGCAGCGAGATCCGACGCGGAGCGGGGATCGAGCGTGTGCGTCGCACCAAGCTCGATCGCCAGCGCTCGTCGAGCCGCATGCGGCTCGACAACAATAATCGTCGCACAGCCTTGTATGACCGCCCCCAATACCGCGCTCAATCCAACCGCCCCGCCGCCCAGTACCAGTAGCGACGATCCAGCTTCGCAAGCCAGCGAGCGCATGATTCCACCCGCGCCGGTTTGAATGCCGCAACCCAGCGGCCCCATGATTTCCAACGGCGCATCGTCTGGCACTTTCACGACATTACTTTCGTAGGTGAGGCAATGACTGGCGAAGGACGATTGCCCGAAAAAATTTCCGGAAATCGGCAGGCCATGCGCGCACAGGGATTTCGAGCCATCGGGTCGTGTCCCCGCAAGGTTCAGCATTGCCATATGTTCGCAATAGGCCGGCTGTCCGACGCGGCACTGATAGCAGTGTCCGCAGGCGCGAAAGGTAATGGCGACACGATCACCGGGCTGCACTTTCACGACCTTGCTGCCGACGCGCTCGACAATCCCCGCGCCCTCATGACCGAGCACGACGGGCGTCGTCGCCGAAGCGAAAGTTTTCATCACCAGATCGGAATGACAAATACCCACACCGACTACACGCACCAGGATTTCATCGGTGCGCGGCTCATCGAGTTCAACAAATTCGACACTGAAATCAGCGTCCGGCGCCCGAGCTACTGCAGCTTTGACATGCATTCTTATTCTCGCTGTGGACTGACACATCCAATCATTTTTTATTACGCTGGGACACAGAGACAGCCGGGGCCACCGCCACACCTTGCGCCACGCTCTGGAATCCGCCCTCGAAAAACGCGATCAGGCCTTCGATGATCTCTTCCATGTTCGATCGATCAGGCAATAGGTCAATGGTTTTGGGATCTATCACCATCGCCGCGAGAGTGAGACGAACCAATTCAAAACCGCGGGCAACTATCTCGCGGCGCGCATTGGGCATGGTCGCAGCCAGTGCATTCACGTAGGCATCGAAGATTTCCTGCGCGACAATTCTGAAGTCGCCGATCAGCGCACCGCGCTCTTCGAGTGCAATGAAATGCAGCGACAGTTTGCTGTAGTTACTCCACGCCGGCCCCATCTCGAACAGTTGCGTAAAACGGTCGCGGATATAGGCCTCGATGACGACCGAGGCAGTGACATTCGCGCCTGCGCTGGCGAGCCCCCGCTCCAGCCAAGCCAGTGCCATCGCCTTCGAGTCCAGCATCCGCCGGCTCACAACCTGTCTGAACAATTCGTCCTTTTTACCAAAATGGTAACTGGCAAGGCCCAGCTCGAAACCCGCCGCTTTTGCGATTTCTCGCAGAGAGGCACCGTGATAGCCGACACGCGAGAACATATCTTCGGCCGCATCCAGCAGCGCCTCCTTACCAGGTTTGCGCTTACTTAAATTTTCTACCGCCATGTTAGGAAAAGCTCTCCAGCTGGGCTTACTTACGCCGGCCACCGCGCCCGAAAACAGATTGACCAAGCTCATTTGCTCACCAGATTATCACCTCTTTTGGCCGAACTGTACGATCGTACAATTTTAATTGACGCGACTGTACGACCGTGCAATATTCCTGTCGACGCCTTTATAAAACCCGCTCTTCGACGGCCGCAATCACCACCGGGTCGCAGAGAAAATAATCAAAAGGCCACGCTTCGCCCTTGCGACAACGTAAATTTATGGGCGGCATGGCTCCGCACGGAGGTCTTTATATGGCTATGGAATACGACCGCGCGTTCACGATGACCGTCGCCGGTCAGGCACTGAAAACCAACCAAACCCTTGGCGTGCTGAATCCAGCAACGCGCGAAATTTTCGCTGCTGCGCCGGACTGCGCGCGCGCAGAACTGGATAGGGCAGTAAGCGCCGCCCGGTCGGCGCTGACGCACTGGAAAACCACCGCGTACAGCGAACGACAAGACGCACTGCGGGCCATCGCTGCGCGCCTGCGCGAAAGCGCCGAGGATTTGAAATGGCTGCTGATGCGCGAACAGGGTAAGCCCCTCGCTGCCGCCTTCGAAGAAATCATGTGGTCTGCTTACTGGTGCGAGGCCACCGCGACGCTCGAATTGCCCGTCGAAGTGACTGAGGACCGCCCGGGACATCGCTGCGAAACCCGGCATATTCCGATTGGCGTGGTGGGAGCCATCGCGCCGTGGAATTTTCCGGTAATTCTCGCGGTGCTGAAAATCGCCCCGGCGCTGCTGGCCGGCAACACGATGGTGTTGAAACCATCGCCTCTGACGCCATTGACCACGCTTAAAATCGGCGAAATTCTGCGCGATGTATTACCACCGGGCGTCCTCAATGTGATCAGCGATGGCGACGATATCGGTCCCTGGATGACCGCACATCCCGATATCGACATGATCGCCTTTACGGGATCGACCGCGACCGGTCGCAAAGTTCGTTTTGCCTTGGAACTCGGCGGCAATGACGCCGCCATAATTTTTCCGGATGTTGACGTCAACAAGATCGCCGAACAGCTGTTCTGGGCGGCATCAATGAAATGCCGCTCGCCTCCCCCCTCGCGCCTTTTGGCGGCCCAAACAATCCGGTTTCGGCGTGGAGTCGGGCGTTGCCGGACTATTGGAATACACCTTGACGCAAACCTTGATAACCACAATGGCTTAGATATTTATGTTGCAGTTTGCATTTCAGCTGCAGCCCAACAATTAATCGGCCAACGATAAAAAGTGGGAGTTGATCATGAGTTTAAAAATTCGAACTTTGGATTCGGGCAACACCGATGGCATAAAAATTCTGGACTTGCGCGAAGCAGAATTACAGGACCCGGAGACTTGCGCCGAACTGCGTTCGCTGTGGATAAAACACGGGCTGATTGTATTTAACGGCGAAATCACCAACTCACTGCATATTGCGTTAAGCCGCGTGTTCGGTGATCTGGAGCGGCATCCGGTCAAGGAAATCTGGGTCGAGG
>JBEVMI010000457.1:0-9633 GCA_040508685.1 Spongiibacteraceae bacterium | reverse complement strand
AACGGCCGGCTCGTCCCGGAACCCTACGATTCCGGATTAAAAAAAGAAAACCGTAAGGTTTCAGGCAGGGAAGCAAGAAATGGCATCGGCGTTGCTGCCGATGTTTACGTGCGGCATGCCGCTCGTGCATGACCGATAGCGGCAGACCGTACAGGTACGCGCCCTCGTGGCGACCTCAGCGGCACCCTTTGTGGTGCTCTTAGCGGCAAACAGGAGCTAGAACCATGCAAATCACTGTCAGTGGCCACCATGTCGATGTCACTCCCGCCCTCCGCGACTACGTCAATACCAAAATGGGAAAACTGCAGCGACACTTCGACAACATTACCAATAGCGCGGTGACGCTCACCGTCGAAAAACTGATCCACAAGGCCGAGGCGACCGTGCACGTCGCTGGCGCCGATTTATTCGCCCTCTCCGAATCCGAAGATATGTATGCCGCAATCGACGCGCTCGCTGATAAACTCGATCGCCAGCTGATCAAGCACAAGGAAAAGAGCAAAGGGCGCTAGTGCGCCCTTTCCTGATCATTAACCAAAGCGAGCCATGCAACTCGACCAGATCCTCCGCCAACAACACACGCGCTGCCGCCTGACGCCGGCCGATAAAAGCGCCGCTCTCGACGCCGTCGCGCAACTGCTCGCCGGCGCCGATACCGGGCTCGACGCCGCCACGGTCGCAGCCGGACTCGCCGCGCGCGAACGTCTCGGCAGCACCGGCCTCGGCGATGGCATCGCGATTCCGCACTGCCGCCTGAAAGCGGCACGCCACATCGCCGGCGCGCTGATCACGCTGACTGAACCCATCGAATTCGACGCGATGGACGACGAACCTGTCGACATCCTGTTTGCACTGATTGCCCCCGAAGACGCCGCGCAGGCGCACTTGAATACCTTGGCGGCGCTGGCCGAACGTTTCAGTCAGGCCAGCTTCCGCCAGCAGTTGCGGGATGCCGGCGATGACTCTGCGCTGCTCGACGCAGCATTAACTTTCAAACTCTGACCCCTCCCGAGCGCGTCACCAAGGACCTGAGGTTATGGCCCCAACCGGCGATCCGCAGCCAAGCGAAACGGCACCCGCCATGCAGCTGGTCATTATCAGCGGCCGTTCCGGGTCGGGTAAAAGTTCGGCCCTGCATCTGCTCGAAGATGAAGGCTTTTATGCGATCGACAATTTGCCGGTATCGCTGTTGCCGGCGTTGGTACAGCAACTGCGCGCCGAGGAAAGTACGATTGGCAAACGCGTCGCCGTCTGCGTCGATGCCCGCAACAGCACCCGCGACCTCTCCCGTTTCGGCGAATTACTGCGATCGCTGCCGACCGACGTCCACACCGAAATCCTGTATCTCGACGCCGACGATCACACGCTGATCAAACGTTTCTCCGAAACCCGCCGCCGCCACCCGCTCAGCGACGCGCAAACCGCGCTCGCCGAAGCCATTGCCCGCGAAAAACAGCTGCTCGAACCGATAGCGATGAATGCGGGGCTCAGCCTGGACACCAGCCGGATGAATGTGCACGAACTGCGCACACATCTGCGCGAGCGCGTACTCGGCCGCCACACCGCGGGGTTGTCGTTGCTGTTTTTGTCGTTTGGCTACAAAAGCGGAATTCCGGTCGACACCGATTTCGTGTTCGATTTGCGGGCGCTGCCCAATCCGCACTGGCATCCGTTGTTGCGCCCGCAGACGGGTCGCGACGGCGATGTGATTGCGTTTTTGGAACAGCAGCCGGACGCCAACGAAATGTTCAACGACATCTATCACCTGCTGCACAAATGGCTGCCGCGATTTGTCGCCAGCAACCGCAGCTATATCACGGTTTCACTCGGTTGCACCGGTGGACAACATCGCTCAGTATATATGGCCGAACGTTTGTGCCGCGCCTTCAGCGGCACCTTCCCGGATGTGCAGGTGAGGCACCGCGAGCTGCATTTGTAACCGTAAAACGGTCATAGCCTGGCAATGTTCAGCAATCACAATTTTTGTATTTTCGTTGCGACGATTCTTTTTGTTTGCAGCCGCTTTTTGCGACCGAGCGCACCATGATCAACACCAAAATAATGATTATCAACAAACTCGGTTTGCACGCGCGCGCCGCCGCCAAACTCGTCTCCACCACCGCCTGTTTTAAAAGCCAGATTCGCGCCGGCGTCAACGGCCGTCTGATCGATGCCAAAAGCATCATGGCGGTCATGATGCTCGCCGCCAGTAAAGGCACCGAACTGGAATTGCAATTCGACGGCGATGACGAACAACCCGCCCGCGATGCCGTCGTCGCGCTCATCAACAATCGTTTCGACGAAGCCGAATAAGCGCGGTCCCATTACATGCGTCACTCCCCTCCCGATGAAGATCCACGCATCGACGATTTCGACGAGCGCCCCAGCAAAAGTGCGCGCAAACGCGAAATGCATGCGCTGCAGGATTTGGGCACCGCGCTGGTAGAGTTGCCCGACGGCGACCTGAAAACGATTCCAATCGAAGGCGAACTGGCGGCCGCTATCGCGATCGCGCGCCGCATCAAGGATTTCACCGGCAAACGCCGGCAGCTGCAATTTATCGGCAAGCTGATGCGCAAACTCGATACCACTGCGATCGAGGCGGCCTACAACGATCTGCAGCACGGCCAGCAGCAGCGCAATAAACATTTCCATCAGCTCGAACAACTGCGCGATCAATTGCTGGCCGAGGGTGTCGATGCGATGGCGGCAGTGCTGGCCATCTATCCGCATGCCGATCGTCAGCACTTGCGACAACTGATCCTGGCGGCAGAAAAGGAACACAAAGCCGGACAGCCACCGGCCGCTGCGCGCAAACTTTTTAAATATCTACGCGCCTTGTCAGAGCAAGAAAGCTCAGAACAAGAAACTCCGGATTTTGACCCGGACTAAAACCTGCCCTGCCCGCACTGCACGTTCCAAGGACGAAACAAAACATGTCGAAAGTGATGTCGGTATTTGCCCGCCTTTTTTCCGCCGCGGGGGCCCTGCTCAAACGTATCTTCATCGTTTTATTCGGCAGCTGGCATTGGCAGATGCCGGTGTGGCTGCGCTGGCTAATAACGCGCGCGACATCGTTCTGCCAACGCGCACGCGCCAACCCCAAACGCAGTGCCGGCTTCGCCTTAATTGCCCTGTTAGCCATCGCCGCGGGAATTGGCGGTTATCGCTGGTACAGCCTGCAGCCGAAACCGGTGCAGACGCACGCGACGTTGGCAGCGCCGACATTGACGACCTGGAAAGACGACAAACCCATCGTTGCACCACTGGTAATCGAATTCAGCGATTCCGCCGCGCCGCTGGAAGTGATCGGTAAAACCATCACCAAAGGGATCACGCTGTCGCCAAAACTCGCCGGCACCTGGACCTGGGAAACCGAAACACGGCTGGTATTTCAACCGCTGGGCGACTGGCCCGTCGGGCAACAATTTACCGTCGATCTCGCCAAAAAAGATTTGGTGGCCGCCCAGGTGCGCCTCGACAACTACCAACTCGAATTCGCCAGCGCGTCATTCGACGCACAAATTACCGAAAGTCGCTTTTATCAGGACCCGCGCGACCCGGCGCTGAAAAAACTGGTCGCGACCATCCGCTTCAGCCACAGCGTCGATGCCGCCGATTTTGAAAAACGCGTGCAGCTGCAATTGGCCAAAGACGCCACTTTTCTTGGAAAGAGTAAGGACGGCATCGGCGCCGACGCCACCGGCTTCGCGATCAGCTACGACAAACAACGCCTCAACGCCTATATCCATTCCCACACGCTGACGCTGCCACGCGAGGACACGCCGATGCGCCTGATTCTGGCGAAAGGTGTTCGCAGCAGTCGCGGTGGCGATGGCACGGCTGCGGAAATCGCCAGCACGGTGACCATCCCCGGCCGTTACAGTCTGGGCTTCAACAATTTCGACATGACGCTGGCTGACAACGAGAAGCTGGAACCGGAACAGGTCCTGTTATTTGAGAGTTCGGCACCGGTACCCGACACGGCACTGACCGGCAAAGTCAAAGCGTGGTTGCTGCCGGTCTATCATCCCAACGAAAAAATTGTCGAAGGCCAGCAACGTTATCCCTATCACTGGTACCACGAACGTGTCGACCAGGCGGTGCTCAGCCAATCCGAAGCGCTGCCGCTGCAGCGGGTGCCGGGCGACGACGAACAACAACTGCTGCACAGCTACAAATTCAATGCACCGGTCGGCCGTTTTGTTTATCTGGAAGTTGCGCCCGGTGTCCAGGCCACGGGCGGTACCAGCTCGGCCAAGGCCAGCGTGTTTACGCTGCAGATCAAACCCTATCCGCGCTCGCTGAAATTGCTGAGTCAGGGCGCACTGCTCAAACTCGACGGCGACCGCAAGGTGGGTTTTGTCGGCCGCGCCATCGACGGCGTCAAAATCGAAGTCGGCCGGCTGTTGCCTAATCAATTGCACCATCTGGTCGACGCCAATTACGGCGCGTTCGTGCAACCCGAGGTATCCGGCACGCTGATGGACCGGCTGGTCGAACGCAGCACCGAAAACCGCGCCATTGCCTCGTCGGCACCGGGCAAGCCGGTGTACGACAGCATCGACCTGAATACTTACCTGCGCGAGCAGACGCACTCGAAGCTCGGCGTGTTTCTGGTGAAACTGTCCGGGCTCAAGCGCAACGAAAATCCCACCGCCGGTACAGAACCCTACGACGAATACAGTTACAGCGACGCCCGCGATACCCGTCTGATCCTGCTCACCGATTTGGGCCTGATCGAAAAACACGCCATCGACGGCAGCCGCGATGTGTTCGTGCAATCGATCAGCACTGGCGCACCGGTCGCGAATGCGCGCGTCGATCTGATCGGCCGCAACGGTCTCGCACTGCAAAGCAAGATGACCGCTGCCGACGGTCGCGCGCATTTCGACAACGTCGATAAATTCCAGCGCGAACAAACCCCGCTGATGGTCGTCGCCGAACGCGAGGGCGACCTGTCATTCCTGCCGTTGCGCCGCGGCGATCGCTCGCTGAATTTTTCGCGCTTCGATATCGGCGGCGTCAACAGTGCCATCGACGCCAATGCCCTCAGCGCCTATCTGTTTTCCGATCGCGGCATTTACCGCCCCGGCGAGGATGTGCATATCGGCAGCATTGTGCGCACCCAGGATTGGAAAGCTGCACTCGACGGCATTCCGGTGGAAGCCGAAGTCACCGACCCGCGCGGCCTGACGATCTTGCGCAAACCCTTGCAGCTAACACGCAGCAGTTTCCAGGAAATCAACTGGTCGACCCAGACCAGTGCACCCACCGGCACGTACAACGTCACGTTGTATCTGATGAAGAACGGTCGCCGTGATGTACAGCTCGGCAGCACCACGGTGCGCGTCCAGGAGTTCGAACCGGACCGGCTCAAAGTGCGCGCCACCTTGAGCACTGGCGAAGTCGCTGGCTGGATCGCGCCGGAGCAGGTGAAAGCACAGGTCAACGCGATGAACCTGTTCGGCACGCCGGCCATCAATCGCCGCGTCACCGGCGAGATGACACTGGCACCGGCGATTCCGGATTTTGCGGCGTATCCGGATTACGCCTTCTTCGATCGCACCAAATTGAAAGAACAATTCGAAGACAAACTGCCGGACGCGACCACCGACGACGACGGCAACGCCGTATTTAATCTGAATCTGGAACGTTTCGATCGCGCCACGTATCGACTGTCATTGCTGGCGCGCGCGTATGAAGCCGAAGGCGGCCGCAATGTCGCCGCGTTTTCGGCGGTGCTGGTGTCGAGCGCGCCCTATCTCGTCGGCGTTAAAACACCGCAGGCCGATCTGAATTATCTGCAGAAAGACAGTGCGCAGCGCAGCCGCTGGCTGGCAGTCGATCCGCAACTGAAAAACATCGCGTTGAATGATCTCAAGCTGGAATGGGTACAACGCAAATATGTCTCGGTGCTGATCAAGGATTACGACGGCACTTATCGTTATCAATCGCGCTTGAAAGAAACCGTTAGAGAAACCAAGCCGACGACGCTCGCCGAAAAAGGCAGCGACCTGACACTACCCACCGCAGAGCCCGGCGATTTTGCACTGGTGCTGCGCGACAAGGACGGCGCGCAATTAAACCGGCTCGAATACAGCGTGGTTGGCCAGGGCAATCTCAGCCGCTCGCTGGAGCGCAATGCCGAGTTGCAGCTCAAGCTCGACAAACGCGAATATACGCCGGGCGAAACGATCGAGATCAGTATTCAGGCTCCCTACACCGGCGCCGGGCTGATCACGATCGAACGCGACCGCGTATATCAGCACATCTGGTTCAACGCCACCACGACCAGCTCGGTGCAAAAAATCAGATTGCCCGACGATTTCGAAGGCGGCGGTTACATCAATGTGCAATTTGTGCGCGCCGCCAATTCGGATGAAATTTTTACCAGTCCATTGTCGTACGGTGTGCTGCCCTTCGCGGTTTCGCGCGCACAACGCACCGAAGCCGTTACGGTAACGGCGCCAACACGGGTCAAACCCGGCGCAGCATTGACCCTGCAATTGTCGACAGCAGTGCCCGCGCAAGTCGTGGTGTTCGCGGTGGATGAAGGCATCCTGCAGGTGGCGCGTTACAAGAAGCCCGAGCCGCTCGATTTCTTCTTCCAGAAACGCCAGCTCGAAGTCGGCACCGCGCAAATTCTCGATCTGATCCTGCCGGAGTTTCAGCAATTGCTGCTGGCAGCAGCGGCCGGCGGCGACGCCGATGCACTCGCCGGCCGCCATCTCAATCCGTTTAAAAACAAACATAAACCGCCGGTGGCATATTGGTCGGGTGTGGTCGACGTCGGGCCGGAAGGCAAAACGCTGACCTATAACGTGCCCGATTATTTCAACGGTCGGTTGCATATTTTTGCGGTCGCGGTGACGCCGGGCACCATCGGCGTTACCGAAGCCAACAGCGAAGTGCGCGGCGATCTGATTCTGTCGCCGAACCTGCCGCTGATGGTGGCGCCCGGCGATGAATTCGATATCAGCGTCGGTGTTGCCAACAACGCCAAAGATGCGAATGGCCCGGTGACGCTGCAATTGAAAACGTCCGCGGAATTATCCGTCGTCGGCGACAGCAATCAGAAACTCGATATTGTCAGCGGCAAGGAAGGCAGCGCGCAGTACCGACTGAAAGCCACCGGCAAACTCGGCGGCGCCACGCTGACGTTCGTTGCCGGGATCGGCACCGCTGCAAGAACCAGCAGCGCGAAAATGGAAGAGACACTGAGCGTGCGTCCGCCGGTGCCATTCCGTACGCAGTTGAGTGCGGGGCGCAGCGACAAACGCAGCCTGACGTTGCCACTCAAACGCGAGATGTACGCAGAGTATCGCAACGTGCAGGCAACGACGGCATGGTCGCCGCTGGCATGGGCGGAAGGATTGTCTGCGTATCTCGAACACTATCCGTATTACTGCACCGAACAACTGGTCAGCCAGGGCATGCCCGCATTGCTGTTTACGCACCACCCCGAACTCGGCGCGATCAAGGGCAAGGCGACGGTGGCCGATGTAATCCAGATGTTGCGCACGCGGCAAAATGGCGAAGGGGCGTTTGGCCTGTGGGCCGCGAGCACGCTGGTGCACGACTGGCCGTCGTTGTATGCGGTGCATTTCCTGATCGAGGCGCGTGAACACGGCGAGGTGGTGCCGAACGATATGCTCGACAACGCCAACGGCTGGTTGCAACGCATTGCCGGTCCGCGCGGCAATACGCTGATCGACATGCGCAAACGCGCCTATGCCATTTATCTGCTGACGCGCCAGGGCATCGTTGCCACCGAATTGCTCGGCACGCTGCAAAAAGAAATCGATGCGCGTTACGCGAAAGAATGGCCGAACGATCTGACCGCCGCCTATGTCGCGTCGAGTTACCGACTGCTGCAACAGCGCGATTTTGCCGACAAAATCATCAAACGTGTGCCGTGGGCCATCAATTCAAAACTCAATGCCGAGGACGTGTATTACGACACGCTGGTACACGATGCACAGCTGTTGTATCTGCTATCGAAACATTTCCCGCAACGGCTCGACAGCCTGTCCAATGCGGTACTCGACAATCTCGGCAAACAACTTTCTGCGAACACTTACAACTCGCTGTCCGCTGCCTATCTGCTGCTCGCGTTCGAGAGTTATTCGCAAGCTGCGCAGGCACAGAGTGGCGCACTTGCCCTCAACAGTGTCGATAAGGCCGGCAAGGCTTCGGTGCTGAATGTGTCCGGTGAATTGTTGAAGCGCGCGGCAATCGGTATCGACGCCAGACAATTGCAGTTCAACAAGGACAGCGATTTGCCGAGTTTCTACGCCGTCAGCGAAAGCGGTTTCGATGCACCTTCGGCAACGCCTGCCAGCGAAGTCAGGAACGGCCTGGAAATCGCGCGCGACTACACCGACCTCAAAGGCAATCCGCTGACAACCATTACCGTCGGCGAGGAGTTTCTGGTGCGCTTGCGGGTGCGGGCAATCGACCGCGAGCAGTTCGCGTCAGTGGCCGTCGTCGATTTGCTACCCGGCGGGGTCGAGCCGGTGATCAATCGGGCGCCTGCAGCGACTGAAGACGAGGTAGCCCCGGAGGAAAATGCGAGCGCGGAATATACGGAAGGCAACGGCGACTATTCGGATAACGCTGCAGCCAAAACAACACCGGCCGTATTGCCGCTCGGTGAAAGCCAGTCGACCTGGCATCCGGAAAATGCCGACCTGCGCGATGACCGGCTGGTGTTATACGGCAGCCTGTATCGCAATGCAGCGACGTTTATCTATCGAGTGCGAGCGACCAACAGCGGAAAGTTCCAGACGCCGGCGCCGTATGCCGAGGGGATGTACGATCGTACGCAGTATGCGATTGGCAAGGCTGGTTCGTTGGAGATTGTTAAGCCGTAGTGTTTTGCGTGTTGGGCGGCGAGGGATCTGTTTTAAAAACGTTTTGCTCCTATTGGGGATGGTCGCAAAAGTTTTTAAAACAGATCCCTCACCACCCCGACGATATCGAGCAAACGTCCAGAAAGATCATCCGGGGCCGCTCAAGCAGGATTGGGGTGTTCTCGAAAAAAATTTCTCGCGACCATACCCAATAGGAGCGAAAATTTTTTCGAGTACACCCCAGTCCTGCGCACTCACCGAAGCTAAAACTAATGCCACCCAAGCTGCGCGCCAAACTATTTTCGCTACGCCACTCGCACGTATTGCGAGCTTCTGTTTTCGTAACAGCCATAACGCTTCTCACAATTCGCCTGTGGCCACATCCACCACTCTCCGAACTCGCACCGACATCGACCGCAGTAATGTCCGCCAATGGCGAACTGCTGCGATTGACACTGGCACCCGATCAGCAATACCGCGTGTGGACGCCGCTCGAATCGATTTCCCCGACCTTGATCGAAGCCGTGCAATTGCACGAGGACCGCTGGTTTTATTGGCACCCCGGCGTCAATCCGGTTGCTTTGCTGCGCGGCGCCATGCGGACATACGGCGGCGGCAATCGCCAGGGCGGCAGCACGCTGACAATGCAACTCGCGCGACTGACTTACGATCTCAACACGCGCACGCCGACTGGCAAACTGCGACAGGTTGCCTACGCATTGTGGCTGGAGGCCCGCTACAGCAAACACGATTTGATCGAGGCCTATCTCAATCTCGC
>JBEVMI010000089.1:0-3316 GCA_040508685.1 Spongiibacteraceae bacterium | reverse complement strand
GTGCCCGAGCGCGGCAGTCCGACGATGAATACCGGCTGGTCGGCGCCGACGCCGAAACGTTTGCGCGCGGCGAAAAATTCGCGATCGTAGGTGGTGATGATCGCGTCGACTCGCCGCGCTAACGCCTCCCGATCGAATGCCCCGCTCGCTTTTCTGCGCGCGGCATTTGCCGCCAGCCCGGCGCTGGCTGCATCGCTCCACTGTTTACGGCGGTCGTGATATTTGGTGAGGCCGTAACCGATGACTGCTTTCGATTCATCGTGAACAGCGGGATCGACGAGCATTGCTGTGGCGCGCTCGATAAGCGACAGCATGTCAGCCTCGGTCGACGCCAGTTTGGTGAGCGCCAGATAGTGCCCCAGTGCCAGCGCGTGCGCCGGTTGTCGCGTCAGCACCTGCTGATAACAAGCCAGCGCATTTTCCTCGTCGCCGACATCTTCGAGCGTGCGCCCGAGACCGAACCAGCCGCGCGTATGCGAGGGATCGAGGCCAACCGATTGCCGAAATAACGTTTCTGCACGCTTGACCGCGCCCGCCTGCGACAACTGCTCGGCGAGCCGGCTGCGCGCCGTTGCCAATTGCGGATCGTGATGCGATGCGCGCTCGAAACATTCAACGGCATCGTCGAACTGCCCCGCCACGATCAGCAGATTGCCGAGATTGAGATAAGTTTGCGCGCGCGTGGGATCGAGCCGTAACGCTGTTTTCAGTGCGTTGAAAGCGCCGTCATAATCGCGGCGCTTTTTCAGTGCAGTGCCGAGGTTGTGCCAACCATCGGCGTATCGAGGATCGATCTGGATACTTTCGGCGAAGCAACGCAATGCGTCATCGATGCGCCCCGCTCCGGCCAATACGCGACCGAAATCGGACCAGCTGCGCGGGTCATCCGGCGCCAGTTCGCAGGCCTGTTGCGCGTGATGCAGCGCGTTCTTGCGCTGCCCCTGCAATGCGTGCAATTGACCGAGATGCCGATGGGCATCGGCGTCCGTGGGGGCTTCGAGCAATCGCTCGGCGCACAGCGTTAACGCAGCCGAGACACCCTCGTTATCGAGCGCCTGTTGTATCTGGACGGAGAGCTCGCTCATCGACGGACGCTCATCAATCGACGGTGTATTTGACACTGAGCAAAGCCGCCGTGGGTGAACCGAACTGCGCATAGGCGCCGGGGCGGTCTGCACCCTCGACATAAACCTCATCGGTGACGTTGCGCACGGTGAGATTGATTTCGATATTTTCGATGCCTTTGTAAAACGCATGCAGATCGTAGCGCTCGTAACCGGGAAGCACGCCACTGCTGGTGGCGCGAACACCGCGTTCGGCGATCTCGAATCGTGTTACACCGAAACCCAGACCCTGCAGCGGACCGCTTTGTATTTCGTAGCTTGTGAATAAGCCCAACTGCCAGTCCGCCGTGCCCGCCAGCCGATTGTTGTAATCGGGAATAAATGGGTTGCGATATTCGGCATCGACATTGTTGTAGGCAAGGCTGATATCCCAGCCAGGAAGTGGTCGGCCATTGATCTCAATTTCGAAACCTTCGGCGCGCTGACTGCCACCCGGGATGGAGTAGCTGGCAGGCGGTGGCGTGCCGATGGGAACATCTTCGCGCTCGATCCGATAAATGGCTGTCGATGCAGCGAGCCTGCCGTCGAACCATTCAGTCTTGGCGCCGACCTCATGAATTTCGCCCGTCTCGGGATCGAGCAGCTTGCCATTGATATCGAAGTCAAACAGCACCGGTTCGAACGACTGCGCATACAGTCCGTACAGCGAGATATTGGTGTTCAACTCATACGTCAGGCCGATGCGGCCTGTGGTGTCGCTCACCGTGTCGCTGTCTTTGGTATCACCGGAAAAGGAGTGCAGCTCGACGTGATCGTAACGCGCACCCAGCAATATCTTGAGCCGGTCTGTCGCCGAGATTTGCGCCTGCGCATAGGCACCGCTGCTGCGCGGATCGCCGCCAAACTTCACGCCGAAATCAGGGCTCGATCGATCGACGCGCGCGAAATTGCCTTCGTAGAGGTTGTAGTCCGTGCCGGGACCGGAGAAGCCAGCGACGTTGTGGTACATGCCGCGGCGGGAGTAATCGTTGTCATTGTGGTCGGCACCGAAGGTGACTTTGACGTCGTGCCCGGCGATTTCGAAACGACCGTTCAGTTGAATTTCACCGGACCAGACATCGCGTTCGATGTTGTAGTCGCTGCCGATCAGGCTGGTATCGCCTACGCGCTCGATTTCAGGGGTGTTCGGATCGTCGCCGCTGTCGCGAAATCCGTAGGCGTAAGAGTCTGTACTGATCGGCGTATCGATCTTGTTCTTGGAAAGCCGCAGCGATGTCAGCCAGTCATCGTTGAATTCATGATCGAGCTGCACCTGCACCGACTGGATGCGCCATTTGTACGGATCACGATTTGGCACGCCATTAAATTGCCGGCGACTGATACGCGGTGCGTCGAGGCCGGTGACCCTGTCTTCGGCATCGTAGCTGGTCGGTCGCAGTGGCATGCCGGTATTCGGAATGATGTCTTCCTGCTGATAGGAGCTTTGCACCAGCAAGCGGGTGCGATCCGTCACATCGAACTCGATGCTCGGCGCGAACACCATGCGCTGCGTTTCAGCCCCGTCGACAAAGGAGCCGGAATCCTCATAGGCGGCAACCAATCGACCGCGCAACGTTTTCTCGTTATTCAACGGGCCGGTAGTATCGAGATCCAGGCGATAGGTATCGTAAGAACCGACGGTCGCCTCGACTTCGGTACGCGCTTCGATCTGCGGCTTCTTGCGCACGCGGTTGATCAGGCCACCGACACTGCCGCGCCCGTACAGCACCGAGTTCGGGCCTTTAACGACTTCAATGCGTTCGTAGATCGCCAGATCGGGCATCGCGAAATAGGAGCCGCTGACGAAACCATCGTCGCGAAAATCGTACAGCGAGTCGATCTCGATGCCGCGAATGTTGGTGTTGTTGAAACCGAACGACGGCTGCCCCGCAAACGGACCGTTGCCGCTGGACTGCGCGACGCCCGCCGACATTTCCAATGCCTGACCGAGGGTTTTCACCTGGCGCACATCAAGCGACTCGCGCGTGATGACCGAAACCGATTGCGGCGTTTCGCGCTGGCTCAATGGCATTTTGGTGGCGGTGCGCTGGTAGTCCGCTTTCAGGCCATTCGTTTCCGGCGGCATGTCTAACCCGCTGCCCTCGGCCTTCACCTTGACAGTCTTCAGTACCGTCTCGTCCGTCGTTTTTTTCTCCGGTGATTGAGAGTTGGACGACTCGGCAGCGGGCGACTGGGCCAGCACCGCGGGTGCC
>JBEVMI010000088.1:0-3962 GCA_040508685.1 Spongiibacteraceae bacterium | reverse complement strand
TTCTAAAAACGAGCCGGCAATCTGGGCCTGATTATTGCGTCTGTAACTCTTATAAAGCCGTAGCGTTTGTCCTGTTTCGGTGCGGCGTGTAAAATGCCGTTCCCTTTTGCCCGGCACCTTTTGGTGGGTGGGTGGCGCTTCAATCAAGTCTTTGTTTTTACATAGCTTTTCCCGCGAGAGCAGCTTTATGACGAAAGGCCTCTACAGCCACGACGATGTGCGCGACAACTGTGGCTTCGGTCTCATTGCCCACATGAAGGGCGAGGCGAGCCACCGCTTGTTGCAGACCGCCATCGAATCGCTCACCTGTATGACTCACCGTGGCGGTATTTCCGCCGACGGCAAGACCGGTGATGGCTGTGGTTTGCTGCTCAAACGTCCGGATACATTTCTGCGCGCTGTTGCCATGGAGTGTTTCGGTCGCGAATTGTCCGCCAACTATGGCGTCGGGCAAATTTTCCTCAGTCTCGACGCCGACAAGGCGGAGAAGTCGCGTAAGGCGCTCAATGCCAGTTTGCTGGGGCAGGGGCTTGACGTGGTCGGTTGGCGCGAAGTGCCCACCGATCAAAGCGTGCTCGGTGAAATCGCGCTGGCCAGCATGCCGCGGGTCGAGCAGGTGTTTGTCAACGCCGAAGGTATCGATGAGCAGCAGCTGCTGACCAAGCTCTACATCGCCCGCCGCAAGGCGGAATTGGCGATCCACGATCCCGATTTCTACGTGTGCTCGCTGTCGGGTCAGGTCATCTCCTATAAAGGCCTGATGATGCCGGCCGATGTCACCAAGTTTTATTCCGATCTCGACGATCCGCGGATGGAAACGTCGATTGTCCTGTTTCACCAGCGTTTCTCGACCAATACGTTGCCGCGCTGGCCGCTCGCGCATCCATTCCGTAACCTCGCGCATAACGGCGAAATCAATACCATCGAAGGCAACCGCAACTGGGCGATGGCGCGCATCCGCAAGTTCGAGTGCGAGCGCCTGCCTGATGTGCAATCGATCGCACCGCTGGTCAATCGCACCGGTTCCGATTCGTCCAGCCTCGACAACATGCTCGACGCACTGCTCGCCGGCGGTATGGACTTGTTCCGCGCGGTGCGCATGCTGGTGCCGCCGGCATGGCAGAACATCGAGAACATGGATGCCGATCTGAAGGCTTTCTACGAATACAACGCCATGCATATGGAGCCGTGGGATGGTCCCGCCGGCATCGTGTTGACCGATGGCCGTTACGCCGTTTGCCTGCTCGATCGCAACGGTCTGCGCCCGGCGCGTTGGGTGATCACCAAGGACAACCTGATCACCCTCGCCTCCGAGATCGGTACCTGGAATTACAAACCGGAAGACGTTGTTTCGAAAGGGCGCGTTGGCCCGGGCCAGATTTTTGCGGTCGACACCGTCAGCGGTGAGGTCATGCACACCGCCGAAATCGACAATCGCCTGAAAGTGCGCCAGCCCTATAAAAAATGGCTGCGCGACAATGCCACGCTGATCGAATCGACGCTCGATCCCGAACGCACGCCGGAATTGATCACCGGCGAATCGCTGAAGGCTTACCAGAAAATGTTTCAGGTAACCTTCGAGGAGCGCGAGCAGGCGCTGAAGCCGCTGGCCGAAAGCGCGAACGAAGCCGTCGGTTCGATGGGCGACGACACGCCGATGGCGGTGCTGTCGACGCAGGTGCGGCCGTTCTACGATTTTTTTCGGCAGAAATTCGCACAGGTCACTAACCCGCCGATCGATCCGCTGCGCGAATCCATTGTCATGAGTCTGGAGACCTGCCTCGGCTCCGAGAAAAATATTTTCGAGGAAACGGCGGATCACGCCGACCGCATCATCCTGACGACGCCGATGTTGTCGCCGCACAAATTTGGGCAGATTCTGAATCTGGACAAACCCGGGTTCGACCGTTATTTCATAGACCTCAATTACGATCCGAAGGCGATGAACCTGCACGAGGCCGTGCAGCGCGTCACCGACGAGGCCGAGTCCGCCGCGCGCGCCGGCAAGGTCATTCTGATTCTGTCCGATCGTGCAATCGCACCCGGCAAATTGCCGATTCACACACTGCTGGCGACCGGTGCCGTGCACCACCGCCTGATCCATAGCGGGCTGCGTTGCGACGTCAATATCGTGGTTGAAACCGGCACCGCACGCGACGCGCACCAGCTCGCCTGCCTGTTCGGTTTCGGCGCCACGGCGGTTTATCCGTACATGGCCTATAGCGTCATCGACGATCTGATTCGCAGCGGCGAAGTGCTTGGCGATCCGACCCAGGCACATATCAATTACCGCAAGGGCATGAACAAGGGCTTGCTGAAAATCCTCTCGAAAATGGGGATTTCCACGATTGCGTCCTACCGCGGCGCGCAATTGTTCGAAGCGGTGGGGCTGTCGCGCGAAGTCGTGGATGTCTGTTTCCACGAAGTATCGAGCCGTATCGGTGGCGCCACCTTTGCCGACCTCGAAGAGGACCAGGCCCGCCTTGCCGCCGAAGCGTGGGTCGCGCGCAAACCGATTGCGCCGGGTGGTCTGCTGAAATTCATGCACGGCCAGGAATATCACGCGTTCAATCCGGATGTCGTGCAGCTGCTGCAGGAAGCCGTGAAAAGCGGCGACTACGCCAAATGGCGCGATTATTCGGGCGCCGTCGATGGTCGCCCGATCGCGACGCTGCGCGATATGTTTGCGATGCGCGGCGATCTCAAACCGATTCCTATCGACGCAGTCGAGCCGATCGAAAAAATTCTGACGCGTTTTGATTCCGCCGGCATGTCGCTGGGTGCATTGAGCCCCGAGGCGCACGAAGCGCTGGCGACGGCGATGAATCGCCTCGGCGGTCGCTCGAATTCCGGCGAGGGCGGCGAAGATCCCGCGCGTTATGGCACCGAACGCAATTCGAAAATCAAACAGGTTGCATCCGGACGTTTCGGTGTCACGCCGTCCTATCTGGTCAGTGCCGAAGTGCTGCAGATCAAAGTCGCACAGGGTGCAAAACCCGGCGAAGGCGGACAGCTGCCCGGCGGTAAAGTGAATGGCCTGATTGCGCGCCTGCGTTATGCCGTGCCGGGGGTGACGCTGATTTCGCCGCCGCCGCATCACGATATTTATTCGATCGAAGATCTCGCGCAATTGATCTTCGATTTGAAGCAGGTCAATCCCGAAGCGCTGGTGTCGGTGAAACTGGTTTCCGAACCGGGTGTCGGCACGATTGCCGCAGGAGTTGCGAAAGCCTACGCGGATCTGATTACGATCTCCGGTTACGACGGCGGCACCGCGGCCAGCACGCTGACGTCAATTAAATACGCGGGTTCGCCGTGGGAATTGGGTTTGTCCGAAGCACAGCAGGCGCTGCGTGCCAACGGTCTGCGCGGCAAGGTGCGCGTGCAAACCGATGGCGGTTTGAAAACCGGCCTCGACGTCATCAAGGCGGCGATTCTCGGCGCTGAAAGTTTTGGCTTCGGCACCGCGCCGATGGTTGCGCTCGGTTGTAAATATCTGCGTATCTGCCATCTCAACAATTGCGCGACGGGTGTGGCAACGCAGGATGAGCGTCTGCGCGATGACCATTTCATTGGTACTGTCGAAATGGTGATGAATTTCTTTCGCTTCATGGCGCAGGAAACGCGCGAGTGGATGGCGCAGATTGGCGTGCGTTCGTTATCGGAGTTGATCGGGCGCACCGATCTGCTGGTCACGCGTGAAGGCCAGACCGGCAAACAGCGCAATCTCGATCTGTCACCGATCCTCTGGAAAGACCCGAAAGCCGAAGGGCAGCCGGAATATTGCCAGTCCGCGTCCAATCCGCCGTTCGACGAAGGCAAAAAAGCCGAAGAAATGTGGGCGCAAACCCGCACTGCGATCGACAACAAAAGTGGCGGCGAATTTACGTTCGATGTCTGCAACTGCGACCGCTCGATCGGCGCGCGCCTGTCCGGTGAAATTGCGCGCCGCCACGGCGACC
>JBEVMI010000083.1:0-9814 GCA_040508685.1 Spongiibacteraceae bacterium | reverse complement strand
AAAACCGGCGATAAAGGCCATCTCGATCGCGACGGTTTTCTCAGCATCGTCGATCGTTATTCGCGGTTTGCCAAACTCGGCGGCGAAATGGTCAGCCTCGGCGCAGTCGAACAAACGCTGCGACACGTGCTGGCAGAACCCGAGCTGGAGCTGGTCGCGATCAACTTGCCCGATCCGAAAAAAGGCGAACGTGTGGTGGTGTTGATTGCCGGCGAGATCGACGCGAACGCGGTGCAGAAACAAGTGCTCGCAGCGGGTATCAATCCGCTGATGATTCCGTCCGAAATTTATCTGACCGATGCGGTGCCGAAATTGGGCAGCGGCAAAACCGATTACGCGGCGGCGCGGAAATTGGTGTTGGAGTTGTCGGCTGCGTGACGGGTTTATCTGCGGCGCGGACTACAACAATCCCGTCGCCATTTCGATGCGATTGCGTCCGCCCGCTTTGGCGGCGTACAACGCTTCATCGGCGAGGCGGACGAGATCGCGTGGTCCCTGATCGCTGCCCGGCACGATCGCGGCGACGCCCACCGATATCGTCAAGCGCCGGCAGATATGCGAATACTCGTGGGAGATATTCGCAGCCTGCAATTTTTGTTGCAGTTGTTGCGCCAGATGCACGGCACCTTCTTCGGTGGTATCGGGCAATAAAATCGCAAACTCTTCGCCGCCGTAACGGGTGGCGAGATCGGATGTGCGCACTACGACCTGACTGATGATCTGCGCCAATTGCCGCAGAATTTCATCGCCTTTCTGGTGGCCGTAGTGATCGTTGTACGCCTTGAAATAATCGACGTCGCACATGATCAGCGCCAGCGATTTGCGCATGCGTTGGGCCATCGCCCAGTTGTCGGCGAGTGCCTGGTCGAAACGGCGGCGATTGGCCAGGGTCGTCAGGCTGTCCTGATACGACAGCGCCTGCAATTCGCGCGATTGCGCAATCAGTTGCAATTGCTGCGTCTGCACGTGTTCGACCAGATTATTTAATTCCTGACTCAAATCGCCCAGTTCATTGCGGTTGGGTAACCGCAATCGCAAGTTGTAGTCGCCGAGCTGGCGCACCCGCCGCAGATGCCAGCCCAGTGCACGCACCGGCAGAATCAATGCGCGCTCGACCAGGCCGAGCATGAACAGGCTGCCGATCAGTGCGATCAAAAACGCAATGATCAGCGGTGTCGACACCAGGTTATCGACAATGCTGCGTGGCGGCAGTGTCAGTGTCAGCTGCAACACCGGGCGATTCAACGCGTCGTTCAGTACCCAGAACACTTCGTTATTGTCGTCGCGGTGTAGTTGTTCGAGCTGTGCAACCTTCGCGGTGGCATGTGCCGGTAGCGCGGACAGGCGCAGGTTGAGCTGCGTGATTTCTTTGATGTCCTGCACGAATTCTTCATCGATATCGGCGGCGAACAACACGCTGCGATCCGGGCTGGAGGCTAATGCATAAAGCAGCGGGCCACGGCTAGTCAGCATCCAGCCACTGACAAACACCGGCGCGCCGGCGCGCTGTGGCAGGGTGTGGTTCAGGTAGGGTTTCAGCTCATTGAAATCCAGTGCGGTAGGCACCAACGCACTTTGTTGCGGATCGAATTGCAGCCAGCGCAGCAGTTCGTTGGCGCCGTCGAATATCGCGATGTAATCGATGTTGAGCGCGATGAATGTTTCGACGACAGGTGGCGTATTGGCATTGTCGTCGGGCGCGGTGAGCGCGCGGTCGTAGGCGAGGGCGACCAGCTGTTGTTGTTTGCCGTCGATGGCGAGCAGGGCGCGCCGCAGGTCCTTGCGATCGGCGGCCGCGGCGAGTTCAAGCAGATGCGGTTTGACGATGACTTCGCGCGCTGCCCAGGCGCCGCCGAAGCTGAAGAGTGTTACCAGCGAAATGCCGGTCAGGGTTTGGGCAAAGAGGCGCATTAGAGTTAAAGGTTATTCCGCGCTGCATAAAATTTGCGCAATGCTACAGGGCCGGGCGTTTTTTGGCGACGACGATTCCCGCTGTTCAAACATCGCGCGGGCCAAAATCGTGTCGCAATATCGTGGAATGTCATCGCGGATGCAGGCGGCGCAACGCTTCCGCCTGCCACTGAAAGTGATAACGCGGGCCGCTGGCGGATTCGCAGCCGGCGATTGCGGCGGCGCCGAGGGTTACCATCCACGGCTTTTTGTCGCCGCTGGCGAAAGTCGGTCCTGCCGCCAGCCCGAGCCGGGTTGCGTCGGGTGCGCGCAGCAGCCAGTGACTGTCGGGGTGGGTTAGCGACCATTGCATTGCCGCGCACTCAGGCTTGGCGGTGCTGATGCCATTGTGGACGAAGGCGGCGCGGCTATAGAGCCAGGTGCGCTCATTCCACTGCACATACACCAGCGGTGCGGGTGCGGCCGCGCTGACCGCGGCGATCGTATCGACACCGGCTTCGCTGGCATTCATCGTCGGCATCACACCCTTGTGAAAAAATGCGATCGCGAACGCGTATACCGCGCAGAAGCGCAGCACCTGCGGGTAGCGCCGCAGCGCGACAAACAACAACATATTCACCGCTGCCAATATCAGCAGCACATACGCGGCGGTGAGTGGCCACGCGTTCAGCGGCGAGCGCGGCAGCAGCGCGGTCAAGCGCAATACCGCGACCAGTGCCGGCACTGCGATCAGCAACAGGGCGCCGACCAATGCCGCTCGATTCAACCAGCGTTTGCGCAGCATCACACTGAGCGCGGGCGCCGCCGCCAGCGCCAGGGCCGGCAGCGCAGGCAGCATGTAGATTTCGCGTTTGCCGCTCGACGCCGAAAAAAATAACAGCACCAGCAGCGCCCAGCCCAACAGCAGCACATAACGGCTGTCGCCGCGGCGCAGACGTCGCCACCATACTGGCAGCAACCACGGCAGCAGCAGACTCAACGGTGCCCAGTATTTAGGAATCGACGTCAGAAAAAACCAGAACGGTTCGCGATGCTGCCAGGCGTTGGCGTAACGACCGGCGGTTTGTCTGAACAGGATGTTGTCGAGATAGGCGCGCAGATCACCGGTGCCGGTTTGTGCCATCCACAGCAGCGGCAACAACCATGTCGCGAGCAATAGCAGCAGCAGCACAATACCGGCACCCCATTGTCGCGCGTTGATCTTGGCAACCGAATAGTTGGCGATCCGCAGTCCGCGCACGCGTTGAATGGCGTAGGGAATGACGATCAGCAACGGCAGAAATCCAACACCCTTGCTGAGAATGCCGATGGCAATGGCGGCAAATCCCAGATAAAACCAGCGCGCATCGTTACCCGACAGCAGATGCCGGGTAAATCCGTAGACCGCCAGCGTCGGCCACATCAACAGAAAGCCATCGATATTCGCGTAGGTGCAGCTGCGCCAGAATTGGTAGGTCAGGATCAGCAGCACGGCTGCGACCAAACCGACGCGGCGTTGCCACAGGCGGGTGCCGAGATCGTAAATCAGCTGGACGGTAATGACGCCGGAAATAAATGCCGGCAGCAAAAAGCTCCAGCGCACCGAATCGGTGATTTTGAACAGTGTCGCCAGCACCCAGAAAAAAATCGGCGGTTTGTCGGCATACATTTCACCGGCGCGATGGGGCACCCAGAACTCGCCGCGCTGCAACATTTCCAGTGCAATGCCGACAAAACGCACTTCGTCGATATGCCACGGATCGCGACTGCCGAGAGCCGAGCCCAGCACCAATACGCACAGTGCAAACAAGCCGAGTCGATGTCGCCAATCGCCGCGATCAAGGTGCATGACAACTCCGTGAGTTTTTACGAGCGTTGAATTTTAAGAGACGGCGCCGCTGGATTTTTTATCGAGTCGCAGGTTGTACAGCGCGACCACAAAGGGAAATAAATTCGAGAGCACACCGACCGAATCGTTTTTGCCGAATACGAAATACAGCAACAGCAACAGACTGCCGGAAATACTCATGTACCAGAACAATCGCGGCATGGTCGGTTTGCCGTGCATGCGCGATGCCGCCACCTGTACAAACCAGCGCCCGGCAAACAGGCCGACGCCGAGATAGCCGATCAGCTTCCACGGTGTGATGACGAGTCCGAAAGCTTGCAGCAGCACAGTGTCCACGGGGTTTCTCTCGACAGGTGGGTGACGACTTATTCGACGGTGGGCGGTGTCTGCGGCAGGCGATTGCGTTTCATCAGCCACATGACGCCCATCAGATCCCAGATACCGACCCAGAGGCGATCGAGGGTGCCGTATTTGGATTTGCCTTCGGTGCGATGGCGATGATTGACCGGTACATGCAATACGGTGCCACCGTGGCGACGCACCAGTGCCGGCAGAAAACGATGCATGTGGTTGAAGTACGGCACCGCCAGTAGGATATCGCGGCGAATCAGCTTGAGGCCGCAGCCGGTGTCGGGCGTGTTGTCTTTGAGCAGGCCGGCGCGCACGTTGTTGGCGATGCGCGAAGAAATACGTTTAATCCAGCTGTCGCGGCGTTGGGCGCGCTGGCCGGCGACCATGGCTGCTGCAGGATGAGCGGCGGCCTGTGCCAGTAGACTCGGAATATCCGCCGGATCGTTTTGGCCATCGCCGTCGATGGTGACGATCCAGTCGCGCTGCGATTGCCGCACGCCCAGGTAAATCGATGTGCTCTGGCCGAGATTGTGCGGATTTTTCAGGATGATCAACGGCAGTGCATGAGTCTGCTTGTAGGCGCGCAATACCGCCAGCGTGTCGTCGCTGCTGCCGTCGTCGACCGCGATCACATCAAAGGCACTGCAGCTTTCGGTTGCAGCGCTGATTTCGTCCAGCAGTTTGTCGATGTTGGCGGCTTCATCTTTCACCGGAATGACAACAGAAAATGACAGAGCGGACATGTGCACGGGCTTTTTGTAGAGGGCGGGGGAGGCAGTCGTCGATGCTGCGCGGAATTATCCGGGCAATCGCGCGGGCTTGCCAAGCGGTGCAACCTCTCAGGGCAGCCACGCGTCGCGATGATGGGGAAATAAACTTAAGCGGGGCTGAAAAACCTTGGTGAATGGCATCAGGCGAATTGCAGCGTCAGAAATTGCAGGCGTTTGCGCTGCTGTTTTAGCGCGTACTCCAGTTCCTGCAGGCGCGAACGGGTGGCCGTCTGCTGCCAGCGCTGTTGCAACTGTGCGGTTTTTTCGGCGAGCTGCTGGCGTTTCTGGTCGTACCACTGTTGCCGCAACGTATTCCATTCCTGCAGGCAGCTGAGGAATTGCTGGTATTCGTGTTCGAGAGTTTCGCGCCACAGGTCGGCATTGCCGGCGCCTTCGAGGCGGGTCTGTGCGCGCTGGAATTGCATGTCGAGCAGCGCGCGTTGAATTTTAAAGGTTTCGATACGGTTGAGCTGCTTGGCGAGCCCGAGTTTGCTGGCGCTGTAAATCAGCCATTTGGTCGGGTCGAACTGCCACCAGCGCACGCCGTTGCGATAGTCGTTCTGAAAAATATGGTGGAAGTTGTGATAACCCTCGCCCCAGGTCAGCAGCGCGATCCAAAAATTGTCGCGCGCGGTATTGCTGTCGGTGTAAGGGCGTTTACCCCAGATGTGCGCCAGCGAATTGATGAAAAAGGTGATGTGGTGGTTGGCGACGAGACGCAGGAATCCGACCCAGATCACGCCGCCCCAGATGTCGCCGCACAACCAGCCGATAGCGATCGCCGGCAGCAGGTTCATGGTTACTGCGAGCAGCAAATAGTGGTTGTGCTGAAACATCACGATCGGGTCGCGCTGCAGGTCGCGCACGTTGCTGAAATCCTGACGCCCGGTAGGGTAGTCGCGCAGCATCCAGCCGATATGCGAAAACCAGAAGCCGCGGTTGGCGGAGTACGGGTCGTTGGTGTTGTCGTCGACATGGCGGTGGTGGCGGCGGTGGCCCGAGGTCCAGATGAGAATGCTGTTCTGGGTGGCGCCGGCGCCGAACAGTGCAAACAGCCATTTCAGGGCGGCATGCGCCTGATAGGTGTTGTGCGCCCACAAGCGGTGATAGCCGGCGGTGATGGAAAGTCCGTTGCAGGCGAGGATCGCGAGAAAGCCGGCGAACAGACCGGGGCTGAAGCCGTGTGTCGCGAGATGCCACGGCACCAGTATCAGCGCTGCCAGCGGCGTCAGTATCAGCACGCTGGCGGGCAACCAGAGGATCGGGGGCTTGGCGGTGGGGGCGGTGGCGTCGGACATCGAAATTTCTCAAGAGCTACTGCAGTGGGGCGCAAATTAGGACAGTTGCGAGAATGGTAGTTCAATCGCCGCGACGCGCCTAGCGCAAGGCGGCAGGGACCGGCCTCGGTCGGGTGGCGGCTCCCTGATCCGGATATGTGGGGTAAACCGGCGCGATTCAACCCGATACAGGCCAGTCCGGTGCGATGGCGATATGGCCGTCGACCAGCGCGCAGGGGATCGGTTGCAGGCTTTTACCGCGACAGGGGCCGGCGATGCAGCGGCCGCCGTCGATCAGAAACAGCGCACCGTGAGTCGCGCACTGGATCAGCTCCCCATCGCGATCCAGAAACTGGTCCGGCAGCCAGTTCAGCTCGACGCCCAGATGCGGACAGCGATTGTGGTAGGCGAACAACTGGCGATCGCGTCGGACCACCAGCAGGCTGTAGCCGTCGACCTCGAAACCTTTGGCGCCGGCGGGGTCGATGGCATCAAGGGGGCACAGGGCAATCACGCGCAGCGGTTCTCCATCGGGGAATCCTTACATATCCAGTGCGTGGCGCAGCGTATCGGCGGCACGCATGACACAGGCGCGGCCCTCGGCGATGGTCTCGGTGGCGCGGTTGAATTCGAGCAGGCCGATGTCGGCCAGCCGCGGTGTCAGCATCACATCCGGCGGCTCACCGGCGAGGCGGCTGCGGGTGATGCGGTCCTGCATGATGTTGATCGAGTTGAGCATGACGTTCAGGGTGCCCGGGGCGGCGACGGCACTGCCCTCGCGCCAGCGGCGGCGCACGCCGTCGGTGGCACCGCGCACGGAGCTGGTCAGCCGGCCGAGCAGACCCGCCGACACCTCCGCTGGTTCCGGGAGTGTCGACGCGTCGGGTTCGGGCTCCGTATCCTGCAGGCCCGGGCTCGGCGGTTGCCGGCGCACGGTATTGAGGTTGACGGCGATGATGATGTCCGCCCCCAATGCCTTGCACAGCGAGACCGGCACTGGGTTGACCAGGGCACCGTCGACCAGCCAGTCGTTGTTGTGCAGCCACGGCGTCAGCAGGCCCGGGATCGCAATCGATGCGCGCACTGCATCCCATAATGGCCCGTGCTGCAGCCAGACTTCGCGGCCGAGGTGGATGTCGGTCGCCACAGCTGCAAACGGTTTCGGCAGGTCTTCGATCAAATGGTCGCCACAGATATCGCGCAGATGGGCGATCAGACGGCCGGCTTCGGCCATGCCGCCCTGCGCCATAAGGCGGATACCCATGAAGCGCAGTACGTCCGAGGTCGACAGGGCACTGGCCCAACTGGCGAGGTCATCGAGTTTGCCGGCGACAAAGCTCGCTCCAACCAGCGCGCCGATCGAGCTGCCGCAGACAATATCGGGTTCAATGTCGAGTTCGGAGAGAGCCTGCAGCACGCCGATATGCGCCAGTCCGCGGGCAGAGCCCGAACCCAGGGCAATGCCGACGCGGTGGCGCGGCGGTTTAAGCAAGGTGCGTGTCATGGGTGAACCGGGTAGTAGCGGAGATGTGTCGGCTGCTTATATACGGCTTCTTATATAAGGGAAAGACGGGTGCGCTGCAAACACGGCAATCCGGGAGTGAACTGGATCACTGACCGGGAATGCTCAGACTGCCATCGGCGGCCTCGACCAGCTGGCGTTTCAGATCCGGATCGAGTTCATTCCAGTGCACGTCGAGCAGCGCGCCCTGCAATGCATACAGCAGCACTCGCGATACCCGGATGCGGCGCTCGCGAATGCGATTGTAAGTGGCTACCGGTCCGATGCGGGCGAGTTCATCGCGACTATGGATGCCGACCGTCCGCAGCCAGTTGACAGAGGTGTTGCCCAAATTCTTCAATGCCAGCAGATCGCTTTCCATAGAATGCTCAATCCGGTTGGTGTTTTATAACGTAGTTGCGATGAGAATTGAGTTCTTATAATCAAACGCATGTTGTTATATCAACTCGGCCGATGAATCTCAATGCTGCCAGCGACTGAATTTCTAAAATCATCCTATTGACTGCCAGTGCATCGTTATGGAGACCGTTATGACGCAGGTGCCCCTGCTCAACGATGACCTGCTGACCGGCCGCGATGATTCTTTTATCGATCATGAACATCTGCAGCGTCCCGTGCATCGCGCCCTGGTGAGTGCGTGGCAGGCGCTCGTCGTCGATGCTCGCGCCGCCGGGTTCGAGCCCGCCATCGCCAGCGGTTTTCGCAACTATCAGCGCCAGCTGCTGATCTGGAATGCGAAGGCCACTGGCGAACGGGTACTGCTCGATAGCGCCGGTATGCCGCTCGACTCCACTGGACTCGACGACTGGCAGCTGGCGCAGGCGATTCTGCGTTGGTCTGCGCTGCCGGGCGCGTCGCGCCATCACTGGGGTACCGACATCGATGTGTACGACTGCGCCGCGGTGGACGACAGCTACGTCGTGCAGTTGACGCCGGATGAGGTTGCCGATGACGGCCCTTTCGGCGCCTTCCATTGCTGGCTGGACCGACGTATTGAAGACAACAAAAGCCACGGTTTTTTCCGGCCCTATGCCCGCGAGACCGGTGGCGTCGCGCCGGAGCGCTGGCATCTGAGTTATGCGCCGATGGCGATGTACTACCAGCGTTACATGTCGGCGTCGCGCCTGTGGGACGCGCTGGATGTGCCGGGGCTGGCGCTGCGCGAATGCATTCGCGAACACTGGGCGGAAATTTTCGAACGGTTTGTGCGGGTGGCGCCGGCGCTGTACCCACCGCCGTACGGCCGGCGTCTTGCGGGAGCAGCCCCTTGAACGATCGAATCGAACTGCGTGACGCTGACTGGCTGTGGCGCCAGATCAGTACCGAGGGCGTCGAGCTGAGTCGCGCCGAGCCGATGCTCGCCAGCTTTTTCCACGCTTCGCTGCTGGAGCACTCGTCGCTGGCGTCGGCGCTGGCTTTTCTGCTCGCCCACAAGCTGGGTGATCGCGACATGCTGCCGATGTCGATCCGACAGGTCTGTGCCGATATTTATCGCGACAACGCCGCTGTGGTGGCAGCGGGTGCCGCCGATATCTGCGCCCATTTCGATCGCGATCCTGCCTGTGTTGATTACGCGACGCCGTTACTGCATTACAAGGGCTTCCACGCGCTGCAGGCCTATCGGGTCGCGCATGCGTTATGGCTGTCGGAGCGGCGCTCGCTGGCGCTGTTTCTGCAGTATCGGATTGCCACCGTGTTCGATGTCGACATTCATCCGGCGGCGACGATCGGCAGTGGCATCATGATCGATCACGCCACCGGCGTCGTGATCGGGGAGACGGCCAGCGTCGCCGACAATGTCTCGATGTTGCACTCGGTCAGCCTGGGCGGATCGGGTTGCGGTCCCGGCCGCCGTCATCCCGCTGTCGAAGAGGGGGTATTGATCGCTGCCGGTGCCAAATTGCTGGGGCCGATCCGGATCGGCACCGGCGCCAAGATCGCCGCCGGCAGCGTCGTGCTCGCCGATGTTCCCGCACACAGCACCGTCGCCGGCGTGCCTGCGCGGCTGGTTGGCAGTGCTGTTCACACGGGTGCCCATACGGGCTCCGAGACGCAACCGGCGCTGTCGATGGATCAAGGTTTGAATGGCGACTAGTGCTTACTGATCAGTTATTCAAAATCTCGACGAGCGGTGCTTGGATTGATCGCAATTTAT
>JBEVMI010000078.1:0-4920 GCA_040508685.1 Spongiibacteraceae bacterium | reverse complement strand
TGTCGGCCAGGCAGTCGAAGACTTCCAGGCACAGGCAATTGTTGGCGACCAGTTCGGCAAAAATCTGCTCGGCCTGATCCAGCTCGCCCATTTCGATCAGGCATTTGCCGAGGCCGATCTGCGCCCAGTCGAGGGTGCGCTCCTTTTGCACGTCTTCATAAATTTTGCGGGCCTGCGGAAATTTGTGGCGCATGTAGAAACAGCGCGCCTTCAGCCGCCACGCTTTTTCCTGATAGCGATCCTGCAATTCAATGCGTTCGTCGCAGCAGGCGATGGCGCGCTCGAAATCGCCGGTATCGATGGCGTGATTGATCGGGAACAGCGCTTCCTTCTCCAGCATCAGCCGGTCGAGGCGCAGTTGCAGTACGGATTGGGTGAACGGTTTGGTGAGGTAATCGTCGGGCTGATATTCCAGCGCGCCGAATACCATCGTGCGCGTGGTTTCGGCGGTGATCATGACGTAGCTGGAGGTGAATTTCAGCAGGTTGCGAAAACGCAGCTCTTCAAGAATCTGCTGACCGCTTTTGGTGTCGCCGAGGTTGTAGTCGGCGAGGATCAGGTCGAAATGGTTGTGCTCGCACTTGAGGATGGCCTCTTCGCCACTCGAAGCGGTGTCGACACTGGCGATACCGAAGTTCACCAGCATGCGCCGGATCGAGCCGCGCATATCCGGGTAATCGTCGATCACCAGAGCGGTCTTACGTTGATAAATCTTGAATAAATCGATTTTTTTCTGCATGAGTTGCCGCTAAAGACTGGATACCACTGAATAGATGCCGCCCAACAGGGGCGGCGCCTTCAAGCATAGAAGAGATTCCCGGCCGCGCACGCGGAGCGCGGGATTGCGGGTGGGGCTGAGCGTCAGCGCTGGTGTGGAATTCGACGCTGCCGGCATCGCCCGGCACCTCGAAAGCGGCTACGATCTGCGCTGAAATTTCGGTTAACGAACAGCAACGGCGGTGGTGATGGTCCGCGCCATTCTCTACGGCACCCTCGGGTGTCATCTCTGCGACGACGCGGAGGTGCTGCTGGCGCCTCTGCTGGTGTCCGTATCCCGCGTTATTGGCAGCGACTGCGAGATCGAATGCGTCGATATCGCCGACGACGATGCCCTGCTGGAGCGTTACGGCGAACACATTCCGGTGCTGCGCCGGAGCGCCGACGGCGTCGAACTCAACTGGCCGTTCGACGCCGACGCGGCCTACCAACTACTGGTGGAGTGACGCTCCAGGTCCTGTTAACGAAAGCGGGTTAACGGAGTGTTAATTGGCGGGCACGCCCGGTGTCGGTGCCGGCGCGGGATCGAGGGTGACAGTCTCCGCCTGGGTTACCTGCAATGGCTCGCCGATCACTAATTCCTCGGTCCTGACCAATGCCGTTTGCGGCAGCCCCAGCCGCTCCGAATAAATCACCGCGAACGCCAGCACGCTCTGAATGTATTCACGGGTTTCGCGAATCGGGAATGTCTCCACCCAGATATCCATGCTGACCGGATGGGTCTGCTGGGCCAGCAGGCGCGACACGCGGCCGGGACCGGCGTTGTAGGCGGCCGTCGCGAGCACCCGGTTGCCGTTGTAACGCAGCAACATGTCGCTCAGGTATTTGCTGCCGAGGGGAATGTTGCGTTCGGGTTTAACCAGCAGCTTCGGGTCGAATTTTTGACCGAGTTCTCGGGCCACCTGTTTTGCCGTCGCCGGCATCAATTGCAGCAGCCCGAGGGCGCCGACCGGCGAGCGCGCATCGGCCATGAACGCACTTTCCTGTCGGGCAATGGCGAACAGCCATTCGGTCTGCAGGCCGCGCGTTTTCGCTGCGCTGGTCATGGCGCTGCGATAGGCGATCGGAAAACGCAGGTCGAGATCATCGAAACCACCGGTGATCTGTGCCAGTCGCAGCGCCTGATCGAGCCAGCCCCACTCCTTGGCCATCAGCGTCGACGCCTGTTGTTCGGCCGGCGCCATGCTGCGCAGTGCCCGCTGCCATTCGCGCCGCGCCGCGCCTTTTTCGTCGAGCAGATAAAACTCGCGGGCGCGCCGCATATCCGCGCGTTTGGCAACCTGCGCGACCGTGACATTGGGGCGCAGCGGCTGATGATTGAGATGGTAGGGCTGGGCGGTGTGATCGGCGGCGAGGAAACCGTAGAAACTGCGATCGGTGGCGAGGTCTTGGTAGATCTGGTTGGCCTGGGCGGTCCGCTGCGGGTCGTCGGAGGTGCCGAGCGCACGCGCGTACCAGTAACGCCAGCGCGGCGTGCTGCTCATTTCCGCGGGCATCAACTCGATCCAGCTGGCGAGTGCAGGCCAGTCCCCGCCGCGCAGGCCGAGCCGCACCCGCCATTCCAGCAGATACGGATCGGTGCCCTGCGGGTCGCTGCGCAATAACCAAGGCAGCGCTTCGGCAGCGCGGGCCCCGATCAACTGGCGACCGATTTCATTGCGGGCGGAAAAGCTGTCGCCGGCTTTCAGCCATTCTTTTTTGGTCCATTCCTGCCACAGCTGCATGGCCTTGTCGACGTCGACCTTGGCGAGCTTTTTCAGCCCGATGCCGAGGATGGCGCTGCCATGTTCGTGTTTGCGCAGCAGTGACAGCTGGTTTTCCGTGGTCTGGGGATTGCGATAGACCAGCAGGGCGAGATTGGCGTCTGCCTGTTCGGACGTGTCGAGCCGGGTCGCCAGGTGTTGGGCGAGAGACTCCTGATTCTGGCTCAGCGCCAATATCAGGCGCTCCCAGATGCGCGTCGACCGCAGCGCGGGGTCGGCGGCCAGCCAGCGCTCGAAGGGCGCATCGCAGGAGGACGGCAGGTCGATCGGGCTCAGCCATAACGCGGCGGCATCGTTCAGCGCGGTCGCAGCGTCGCCGGTTTGCTGCAGCGCTTCGAGACGCGAGCATTGCGCGGCTTTGCCGGCGGTGGCGACGTCGTAGTAGGCCAGGAAGTCGGGCCAGCGCTGATTTTGCGCCAGCGCCGCGAGCCACGACGCGCGCAGGGCGTCGCCCGGGATCGAGTCGGGATAACGCTTGAAAAACGCATCGACATCGGCATACGGCAGTTCATAGAGCCGCGCCTGTAACAGCGGCAGTTCCAGATAGGGCGCCAGCGGGTAATGTTTCAGCGCGGCCACGCCGGCTTTGGCTTTGGTGAATTGCTGGCGCTGCAGCAGTTCGCGCGTCTGCCGGAACAATTGCCGCTCCTGCACCGAGCTGTCGAAGGACGCTGCCGTCAAGGGCGTGCTGGCAATACAAAAAAGCGCGAAGGCAGACAACAACTTGCGGAGGGGCATGGCGATTTCCGGATGGCGGTGTGACGAGATGTCGTAAAAATCGATAGTCGCGAAATTTAGCGTCGCGAGAAACTGGCGCTGATGCGACGAGGCAGTAGAATGCGCGTCCCGGGGAGTGTAGCCAATCCCACGTGCGCGCCCAAGCGGCTTCCTCCCTCAAAGTATATTTTTCCCGGAGTTTCGATGTCTCTGCTGCGTTTGCAACAGGTTTCACTGCATTACGGCGAGCAGGTGCTGCTCGACGGGGTCGATCTGCAATTGGAGCGCGGCGAGCGCGTCTGCCTGGTCGGTCGCAACGGCGCCGGCAAATCCACGTTCATGCGTTTGCTGGAAGGTGAGGTGCGCCCCGACGGCGGTGAATGCTGGCGCCATCCCAATCTGCGCCTGGCACGTCTCGAACAGGAGCCGCGCGTCACCGTAGGGCGCACGGTTTACGAGGAGGTGGCCTCCGGTCTGGCGGGGCTCGCCGACGTGCTGTCGCGTTACCAGGCGCTGACCCACGGCAGCGGCGACATCGATCTCAAATTGCTCGAACAATTGCAGCACGATCTCGAAGCGGCGGATGGCTGGCGTTTTCATCAGCGCATCGAAACCGGATTGACGCGCCTGCAAATGCCGGCCGATGAAAAACTTGAAGCGTTGTCCGGCGGGTGGTTGCGACGGGTCGCACTGGCGCGCGCGCTGGTGATAGACCCCGATCTGCTGTTGCTCGACGAGCCGACCAACCACCTCGATATCGAGGCCATCGAATGGCTCGAAAAAGAATTGTTCGATTTCGGTGGCGCGGTGTTATTCATCACTCACGATCGCGCACTGGCGCGACGGCTGGCGACGCGTGTCGTCGAACTCGATCGCGGCCATTTTCACAATTACACCGAGGGTTACGACCGCTTTATCGAGCAGCGCGAACAGCGTCTGGAAGTTGAAGCGCGCGACGATGCACTGTTCGATAAACGTCTCGCCGAGGAAGAGCGCTGGATACGTCAGGGCGTCAAGGCGCGGCGCACTCGCAACGAGGGTCGTGTGCGCGCATTGAAGGCCTTGCGAGTGGAGCGCAGTGAACGGCGCGAATTGCAGGGACGCGCGGAATTTGGTCTCGAAACGGCGGATCGCTCCGGCAAAATCATTGCGGAACTACAGCGGGTCGATTTCGAATTCGGCGACAAAAAGCTGATACGCGGACTCGATCTGAATGTACAGCGCGGCGATCGCCTCGGCCTGATCGGCCCGAACGGCGCCGGCAAATCCACGTTGCTGAAATTGATTCTCGGCGAGCTCGAACCGACGGCCGGCGAAATCAAGCGCGGCGAACGTTTGCAGGTCGCCTATTTCGATCAGCTGCGCGATCGCTTCGACGCGAATGCAACGCTGATCGACATCGTCGGTCACGGCCGCGAATTTATCGACATCCGCGGTCAGCGCAAACACATCATCAGTTATCTCGAAGAGTTTCTGTTTCGCCCGGATCAGGCGCGGCGTTCGGCGCAGAAATTATCCGGCGGCGAACGTGCGCGGCTGCAACTGGCGCGACTGTTCAGTCAGCCGGTCAATGTGCTGGTACTCGATGAGCCGACCAACGACCTCGACGTCGAAAGTCTGGAATTGCTAGAACAACTGCTGCTCGAATTCGACGGCACCATTC
>JBEVMI010000051.1:0-12553 GCA_040508685.1 Spongiibacteraceae bacterium | reverse complement strand
CCATGGACGGATTCGAACAAATAGGAATAGGCGCCGGCGGCGAGCTTCAGATAGGCACTGACGGGAGTATCGAGGTCCGCGAACACATCGCGGTGGATGGGAATACGGTTAAAACCCTGTGCCGAGAGTTCGGCAAAGCGAGCGGAATCCATGGAGATATCCTTGAAAAAATGGAGCGACAGACAGCGTAAACGCAGCGTTTCTCAATCCCGAAACAGGGAAGCTCACCATCGCCAGCGCGCGATCGCACAGACGGGGGCGGCATGTATCGGCTTGCGGGTCTTGGCTGTCACCACTTTCCCCAGGATTGCTTGGTCGAAATCAACGATCGCGGCATTGTAGCGAAGGCGCAGCAGCGGATAAAGGTTGGCGGCTAAAGGTTGGGTGACTAAGGTCGGCGGATAAAGAGAAAGCTCGCCGTCAGTGCGGCTCGTGCAGCAGCTCTAACAACGAATTGATCAGCAGATCAGCCCCCTCGTCTGCGATCGGCCGGCCGTGGTTATAGCCGTAACGGACGCAAACCACCGGCATGCCGGCGCCGCGCGCGGCCAGCACATCATTGCGCGAATCGCCGATCATTACCGTTGCCGCCGGATCGACCTGCAACTGCCGACAGGCTTCGAGCAGCGGCGCGGGATCGGGCTTGCGCACCGCCAGGCTGTCGCCGCTGATGGCGACGGGCAGCAGTGCGCGCAGTTCGTAAAAATCGAGCAGGGGGTCGGTAAATCGGGCCGGCTTGTTGGTGACGCAAGCCATCGCGATGCCGGCGCGGTGCCAATGATCGAGCGCCGCACGCACACCGTCGTAGAGGCGCGAGCGCTCGGTCATGCAGGCGCGATAGTGTGCGAAAAAAATCGCCTGCGCCGCATCGGTATCGTCGACACCCGGCGCCTTGCCGTCGTTGGCAAAAACCAGCGCGCGCTCGACCAATTGGCGCGAACCGTTGCCGACCCACTGCCGTACCCGCGCTTCACCGGCGGGTGCCAGCCCCAGCTCGACCAACATGCGATCGATGGCCTGTGCCAGATCGGGTGCGCTGTCGAGCAACGTGCCATCGAGGTCGAACAACAAACCCCGCACTTCACGACCCAGCAGCCTGTGCAGACTCATGCCGCCGCCAACTCGCGGCGCATGTCATCGATGACGGTCCGATAGTCCGGCGCGTTGAAAATGGCCGACCCGGCAACAAACGTATCGGCGCCCGCGGCGGCCACTTCGCGAATATTTTTGGCGGAAATGCCGCCGTCGACTTCGAGGCGGATATCAAAACCGCTGTCATTGATCAGCGCGCGCACCTCGCGCACTTTCGCCAGTGTCGACGGAATGAATTTCTGGCCGCCAAAACCCGGGTTCACCGACATCAGCAGAATCATGTCGACCTTATCGAGCACGTATTTCAGCGGCTCGATCCCGACATGCGGATTTAACACCAGGCCAGCCTTGCAGCCCGCTTCGCGAATCAACTGCAGCGAGCGGTCGACATGGGTCGATGCATCCGGATGAAAGGTGATGATGCTGGCGCCCGCTTCGGCAAAATCGCCGATCAGCTGGTCGACCGGTGTCACCATCAAATGCACGTCGATCGGCGCGGTAATACCGTATTTGCGCAGCGCCTTGCACACCATCGGGCCGATCGTGAGATTGGGTACGTAGTGGTTGTCCATCACATCGAAATGGACGATGTCGGCACCGGCGCCGAGCACCGCGTCGACCTCGGCGCCGAGACGCGCAAAATCGGCGGAAAGAATAGACGGAGCAATCCAGAAATCGGCCATGGGGTACCTGCGTGCCATCAAAATTTGGGGTGAAAAGACGTGCGAAAGGCCGGCATTGTAGCAGCGGCGCGCAGCAATCCTGGCAGCGGTCATAGCTGTGCGAGGGACGATATGGCTAGAATCGCGCCGACCCGACCAGCCTATGGCGCCGCTATGCTCCGCACCCCGCGTTTCGCTCTCGCTCTCTTGTGTATAACGCCGATACTTTGGCTGCCGTCACCGGCCCACGCCCAAACGCCGGCGCCGACACCATCGCCGACAAATACGCCCGCTACCACGGCACCTGCAAAGACCGGTGCCGTGGTCGGCGATCGCAATACGCAGTTGAACGATCGCATCCCGCCCGCGCAACAACTGCAATTACAGGCCGGTGACGATAAATTTGCCGGCCGTTATATCGCCGACCTCAGCGCCAACCACCGCGGCGCCGTTATCGTGGTGCACGATTCGGGGCAACATCACAGCTGGCCGCTGACGGTCGCAGCGCTTCTCGACGAACTGCCGTTGTTCGGCTGGAACACGCTGGCGATCGAATTGCCGGCACCCGCACAGGACGCCACAACGACAATCCCTGCAACACCGGCAACATCGACTCCCATATCACCGGTGACAACCCCAGCTGCAGCGGCCGGCACAACGCCCGCGGCACCCGCGGCAACCACCGCATTGATTACCGGCGCCGAGGAAGGTATCGAAAAACAGGCGCAGGCGCGCATCGACGGCGCGCTGAAAAAACTGATGGAACTGGACGGCGGCAAACCCCAGCCGACGATGCTGATCGGCTTTGGCAGCGGCGCCTGGCGCGCGGTCGAATTTGCGCGCAGGCAGGCGGCAGGTAATGGTGCGCAATCGCCTGAGCCCTTGCGCGCACTGGTATTGGTCGACCCGCGCAATCGCCTCGCGGCGGGCAAAGCCGACTTGCCGACGTTGCTGCCAACGACGGAGTTAGCGACGCTGGATATTGTGCAGAACAGCGAAGCGCTGGTGCGAGCGGATGCCGAAGCGCGACGGCGCGCGGTGTTACACCAGAAAAACCGGATTTATCAACGGCTCGAACTGCCGCCACTCAGCGCCGGCAATAGCGCTGATCAAACCGTACTGGTGAAAAGAATTCGCAGCTGGCTGCAGCGTCGTATCGATGAACCGCAAACACCCGTCAAAAAAGTAGATTCCGCAACCGCCCCCAAACCCTGAAGATGTCAGGCATTACGTTTTCAGGGCCAGCTTTTCCGCATCCAGCAAACGCTCCGGCGTCCCGACATCGAGCCACTGACCGCGGTAGTGTTCGCCGCCGACCAAACCTGCAGTCATCGCTCGGGTCAACAGTGGCTTCAACGGAAAAATATCGCCGCTGCACGCCTGAAAAAGGTCGGGATGCAACACTGAAATCCCCGCGAAGGTCAGCGCGCCACCCTCGCCATTTTCTGCAATATCCCCCTGCGAGGACAGATGAAAATCGCCGCGCGGATTGTGCGCGGGATTGTCGATCATCACCAGAAACGCGCACTGCCCTTTTTCTTTGAAAGGAGGAATATCGCGCAACTTTTGTAGCGGGTAGTCGGTCCAGACATCGCTATTGATGACGGCAAAGGGCGCACTACCAAGCAACGGCAGCGCGCGAAAAATGCCGCCACCAGTTTCAAGCGGCGTTACTTCGCGCGAAATGTTTACGCGCAAACCAAACTGCGAACCGCAGCCGACAAACTGTTCGATCTGTTCGCCAAGCCACGAACAATTGATAACAACATCGATAAAACCGGCCGCGGCCAGTTTTTCGAGATGCCATGCCAGCAGGGGTTTGCCCGCGACCGGCAGCAGCGGTTTCGGCGTGTGATCGGTCAGCGGCCGCATGCGCGTACCGAGGCCGGCGGCCAGCAACATGGCTTTCATCAAACTTCCTTAACGAGGCGGCTCATCGCTCAGGCCGGCGCGTGGGCCACGATTTCATCGAGCAATTCACCCAGCGCCGCCAGCTCGTGACGACGCGTGCAGACGCCGCGCAGATAAGCGAAGAAACGCGGCACGTCGTCGAGATATTTTTGTTTGCCATCGCGATAACACAGGCGCGCAAAAATGCCGATCACCTTCAGATGGCGCTGCGCACCCATGAAATCGCAGTCGGCATAAAACGCCGTGAATTGTTCCGGCACCGGCAGGCCACTGGCGCGTGCGCGCTGCCAGTATTGTTCGAGCCAGCCGACTACGCGCGCTTCCGGCCAGCTGATGAATGCATCCTTGAACAGGCAGATCGGGTCATAACTGATCGGACCGCAAACCGCGTCCTGAAAATCGAGCACGCCGGGGCGGCGATCGCCCTCGCGCGGCGGCAGCAGATTGCGCGGCATGAAATCGCGATGCACGAGCACCGTCGGTTGCGCCAAGGCTTTCTGTATCAGTACGTCGAAAATTTTATCGAGACGCGCGCGCAGTTCGCCGTCGATCGTCAGGCGCAGATGACGTTCGAGATACCAGTCCGGAAACAACGCGAGCTCGCGTCGCAACAGGGCGTCGTCGTAACAGGGCAACTGCGGCGGACAGGGAATATTCTGCAGATGAATCAGCGCTTCGATGGCAGCGCCATAAAGGGTTTCGGCGCTGTCGTGACCGTTGGCGCCATCAAGCACATCGAGATAGGTCTGCGCGCCCAGGTCTTCCAGCAACAACAGGCCTTGATCGAGGTCGCTGGCGAGAATGCGCGGCGCATTCAGGCCGTTTTGCAGCAGCAAATCGGCGATATAGGCAAAAGGCATGCAGCCGGCGCGGTCGGCGCGCGCGTCCATCACGATCAGGGAGCGATTGTTAGTGGCGTCCCAACTGCGGTAATAACATCGAAATCCGGCGTCGCCGGCGACGGCCACCAGCTCGCCCGCGGCAGGTACCTGCTGCCGCACCCAGTTCAATAACGCTTCCATGTAACCCACCCCGGAGAAAAACGCGCCGATCGTACGGACAAAATCGCGCGGCGAGAAGTTTGGCCTTCGCGACGCGGAATGATTTATTATCCACGCTCCCTAAAAAGCAGGCAAAACAACAGCCTTTGTTGTCACTGCCGGACGGTCACCGAAAAACTCCGTGAATAGACGATTAAGCGTTCCGCCGAGATCCACCCTGTATCTGTCGGCAGGTCTATTATTGCTGCCGATTGCCGGTCTGGCACAGACGGCCGCGAGCGGCTGGTCCTGTCAGGCCGGTCCCAACGGCACCTGGCTGTGTGGCGGAGCCGCCACGACCACGCCAGCACCGACGACCTCGGCACCAACTATCGCAGCACCGCCGAACACCCCGGCTGTCATTCCTGCACCTGCCGCTCCCGCTACCGCGCCCAAGCCGTTGCCAACCGCGATCGCCGCTGCCAGTCGCAACGCCGGCGCCGATGACTGGGACTATGTGCAGCTGCAACCGGGCGAGACGGCGTCCGCTGCCTGCTGCGGACCGCGCCAGCATTGCAACGGTTACTACCGCGAACCGGCGCGCGACTGGCAGGACTCCGATGTAAAACCGACCGGGTTGCCGATGCGGGCCAATGCGGCGGAATCCGAGCTGCAGGGCAATATCGTCAAGATGGACGGCGCCATCGTCGTCACCCAGGGCAGCACCAAATTGACTGCCGCCGGCGGCGAGCTCGACCGCAGCACTCATGTTGCGAAACTGCGGGGCGATGTCGTCCTGCGGCAGCCCGGCATCCGCATGACCGGCAGCGAAGCCGAACTGAATACGCAGACCAATGACGGCACCATGCTGGATGCGCGCTTCCTCGATTACAAACAGGGCATCCGCGTCTCCGCACAGAAACTGAAACGCGATGGCGAGAACGTCGTGGAGCTGGAGCGGGCGCGCTATACCACCTGCCCGCCCGACCAGGAGGATTGGCGTCTCGACGCGCGGCGCGTGCGGCTCGACCGCGAGAGCGGGCGCGGCGTTTCGCAGCACACGGTATTGCGCGTCGCCGACGTGCCGGTGTTTTACACGCCGTACCTCGACTTCCCGATCGACGACCGTCGCAAATCCGGTTTTTTGTTTCCGACCATTTCGAGCACGTCCAGCGGTATCGACCTGTCGGTGCCGTACTACCTGAACCTGGCACCCAACTACGACGCCACCATCGCGCCGCGTTCCATTACCGACCGCGGCACCATGCTGGAAGTCGAAGGTCGCTACCTGAACCGCTACAGCAACTGGGTAATAACGGGCGCCGAGCTGCGCGATGATCGCAAGGAAGATGGCGAAGACCGCTGGCTGGGTGCCGTCAAGGAAATCGGCAGCTTCAATCAAAACTGGTCGACCGCAATCGACTACACCAAGGTCAGCGACGACGATTATTTCCGCGACCTCGGCCTCGCCAGCCTGAAACTGCGACGCACCACCAGCCTCACCCAGGAAGCCGACCTGTTCTACCGCTACAGCGACTGGTACTCGCAGGTGCAGGTGCAGCAGTTCCAGACCATCGACCCGTTTATCACCGACAGCTACCGCAAGCTGCCGCAGCTGACTTTTGGCCGCAACGCCGGCGCCGACAACTTCACGCTCGATTACAGCGTACTGGCGGAAGCGACCCGCTTCGATCACCGCGATTCGATCGATGACGGCGGCACCTTCGTGACGGGCGACCGCTACTACGTCGAACCCGGTATTGTCTTCCCGATGCGCTGGCCCGCCGGCTACATCCAGCCGGAAGTGCGGCTGCGCCATGTCAGCTATCAGCTCGACCAGGCAGTGCCCGGCGGCACCGGCGACGAGAGCCCGGCAGCGAGCCAGTTCCAGGGCATCGTCGATAGCGGCCTCTATTTCGAACGCGAAACCGAGTTCGGCGATACCGGTTATCACCAGACGCTGGAGCCGCGGCTGTATTACCTGTACAGCCCCTACGAAGGCCAGGGCGACCAGCCCAACTTCGACTCCAGCCCGCTGACCTTCAACTACCAGCAGCTGTTCCAGCCGCGCCGTTTTACCGGCCATGACCGCCTCGAAGACTTCGACCAGCTGTCGGTCGGCATGACCTCGCGGTTTATCGAAAACGACACCGGTCGCGAATCGTTCAGCGCCAGCCTCGGCCAGATTTTTTATTTTTCCGATCGCCAGATCACCACCGTCACCACCAGCGCCGGCAGCAGCCAGACCGTGCAGACACAGCCGAATTCGGCGATCGCCGGCCAGCTCGCCTGGGAACCCTCCGCATCCATCTGGTCGGCCGCCAACGTGCTCTGGGACACCGACGAAAGCCGCATCGATCAGGGCAATGCCTACATTCACTACGACGCCGCACACGGCGCGCTCTACAACCTCGGTTACCGCTACAGCCGTGCCGATCCGCTGCGCTCGACCCTCAGCGAGGGCCTCAACCAGATCGACGCGTCCACCGTGTTGCCGATTGCCGAGCGCTGGCGCCTGTTCGCACGCTTCAACTATGAACTTGACGACCACGCGTCACTCGAAAACACCGCCGGCATCGAATACGGCGACTGTTGCTGGCTGCTGCGCCTGGTCTACCAGAAGGCCATCGACGGCGAACGTTTCGACAGCCTCGGTGTGGTCCAGGCCAAGCAGGAAGAAGTGATCATGCTGGAGTTCCAGCTCAAGGGCCTGGGCAGCATGGGCCAGAAAACCGACCAGACCTTAAAAGAAAGTATTTGGGGATATCGTTAATGAAATCGTTGCATCTCGCCGGCGCGCTGACGCTGTTAGTTACCCAGCTGGCAGCCACACCGCTGGCCATTGCGCAAACCGACGAGCCCGCGCCGGCGACTGCCGCCATCGTCAATACGGGCGCGCAGACACTGGACCGCGTCGTCGCCATCGTCGATGACGACGTTATTCTCTACAGCGAACTGCAAGGTGCGGTGTTACGTGCCAGCGCCAATTTGCGCCGCAGCGGCCGCGAACTGCCGCCCGACGATCAACTGCGGCGCCAGGTGTTCGATCAGCTGGTGCTCGAAAGCCTGCAATTGCAGATGGCCGACCGCGCCGGCGCACGCATCAACGACACCGAACTCAACGAAGCCATGGAACGGATTGCGCGCCAGAACGGCGCCACGCTGGAACAGTTTTCGCAATCGCTGAACAGCGAAGGCGTCACCTATGCGCAGGCGCGCGAACGCATCCGCCGCGAAATGCTGCTGCAGCGGGTGCAGCAGGGCAACGTCAACCAGCGCGTGCAGATCACCGACCAGGAAATTGAAAACTTCCTCGACTCCGCGCAGGGCCAGTCGCTGACTTCGCCGCAGTTCCACCTTAAACACGCGCTGGTATCGCTGCCGGCCGACACCGACAGCGCCGCCCGCGCCGACGCCAAACAAAAAGCCGGCGAGCTGCTGAAACGCCTCAACAACGGCGAGTCGTTCGAACGCCTGATCGCCGGCCGCGCCGATGTGCAGGGCGGGGATCTCGGCTGGCGCCGCAGCGAAGACCTGCCCAGCCTGCTCGCTCCGGCAGTGGCCAATCTGCGCGAAGGCCAGGCCGCCGGCCTCGAAAGCGCCAGCGGCTTTCACGTCATTCAACTGGTGGAGTTGCGCGGCAAGGGCGAAGTCATCCAGCAGACCAAAGCCCGCCACATCCTGCTCAAGGCGTCCGCAATCCGTACGGAAGAACAGACCGAACAATTGGCCAACGAACTGCGCAACCGCATCCAGGCGGGCGCCGCATTCACGGAGCTGGCGCGTCAGTACTCGGAAGATATCGGCTCGGCAATGGAGGGTGGCGAGCTCGGCTGGACCAGCCCGGGCCAGCTCGTCGACGCGTTCCAGACGGCAATGGACAGCACACCCAAGGGCGCCATCGGCGCTCCGTTTCGCAGCCGCTACGGCTGGCATGTACTGCAGGTCGAGGATCGTCGCCAACAGGATGTAACCGACGAGATGCGCCGCACCATGGCGCGCAATTACCTGCATCAGCGCAAATTCCAGGAAGAACTGGATGGCTGGTTGCGCAAAATTCGCGACGAGGCCTACGTCGACATCAAAAAGATGTGAGGCTGCGCTCGGCTCCCCCCGTTTTTGCTGCCCGGTCCCCGGCGTTCTCGCGCAGGGGATTTGCTGCTAAGTTGGCAGCAACTCCACCTTGATGCCCCGCCGCCGGACCTGCACCGTGAATCAGATCGCGCCGCTCGACTTCCTCGATAATAAAACCGTACGCCTGTTTCTGGTGTTGGCCGGATTATTTATCGCCAACGCCATCATCGCCGAAGCTATTGGCGTCAAAATCTTTTCGCTGGAACAAACTTTCGGTTTTGCGCCGGTGAGTTTTTCGCTGTTCGGCGAGCAGGGTCTCGCGTTCGACCTGTCGGTCGGTGTAATGATATGGCCCGTGGTATTCGTGATGACCGACATCATCAACGAGTATTATGGCGTGCGCGGCGTGCGCTTTCTGTCGATGCTCGCGGCCGGCCTGATCGCCTTTATGTTCTGCGTGTTTTATCTGGCGATTCGCACCGTGCCCGCGGAGTGGTGGCAACTGTCGCAAACCGCACACGGTGTGCCGGACATGCAGGCGGCGTTCAACCAGATTCTCGGCCAGGGCATGAGCATCATCATCGCCTCGTTGACCGCCTTCATTTTCGGCCAGCTCGTCGATGCCACGGTGTTCAAGCGCATCAAAATCGTTACGGGTGAGCGCCGCATCTGGATGCGGGCCACGCTCAGCACACTGGCATCGCAGCTGATCGACACGCTGGTGGTGTCGTATATGTTTCTGTATTTTTCGATGGGGTTTTCGTTTCCGCGCGTCACCGCGATCGTGATGGTCAGTTACACCTACAAATTTGCGATGGCCATTTTGTGCACACCGCTGGTATATCTCGCCCATTACGCGATTGAACGTTATCTCGGTCGCGACCGCGCCCGCGCGCTAAAACTGCAAGCCATCGAGCGCCAGAGCCTTATCTCTACCGATTAACCCACACCCGATTAAACCTATTATTTGAAAACCCTTATGACTCATCGCATCGCCATCACGCCCGGAGAACCCGCCGGTATCGGCCCGGATCTGGTGGTAACGCTCGCGCAGACGGCACAGGCCGCGCAATTGATTGCGGTTGCATCGCCGCAGTTGCTGCAACAACGGGCGGCATTGCTGAATCTGCCACTGACGATTAAACCGTGGACACCCGACCTACCGCGCACGCCGCATAAAGGTAGCGAGTTGTGGGTGCTGCCGGTGGAACTCGGCACTGCAGTTGTGCCGGGGCAGCTGAATACGGCCAACAGTCGCTACGTGATCGAAACCTTGGCGCAGGCTATCGATGGCTGCACCCGCGGCGAGTTCGATGCGCTGGTCACAGCGCCGGTGCACAAGGGTGTGATCAACGAAGCCGGTTTTCCGTTCAGCGGTCACACCGAATTTTTTGCCGAGCGCACGCACACGGACGAAGTCGTGATGATGCTCGCGACCGAAGAGTTGCGCGTCGCCCTGGTGACCACACATCTGCCGCTGTCACAGGTTTCACACCACATCACCCCGACCCATCTGCGCCGCGTTATCGAAATCCTGCACACCGACCTGCGCGACAAATTCGGCATCGCCGCGCCGCGCATTCTGGTGCTGGGATTAAATCCGCACGCCGGCGAAGGCGGTCATCTCGGCCGCGAAGAAATCGATGTCATCGAACCCTGTCTGCACGAATTGCGCGCGCAGGGATTTTTGCTCGAGGGTCCGCTGCCCGCCGATACCGCATTCACGCCGAAACACCTGGCGCAGGCTGACGCCGTGCTCGCGATGTATCACGACCAGGGCCTGCCGGTGTTGAAATACCAGGGCTTCGGCCGCGCCGTGAATATCACGCTCGGCCTGCCGGTCGTCCGCACTTCGGTCGACCACGGCACCGCGCTCGATATCGCCGGCAGTGGCAATGCCGATAGCGGCAGCCTGCACACGGCACTGGCGCTGGCCATACGTCTGGCCGCGGCGCGTGCGAACGCACCAACCAACCCACGGAGCGCCGTATGAACGATCGCCACGACAGCGGCGGCGAACATCGCGCGCGCAAACGTTTCGGGCAGAACTTTCTGCACGACAAAAATATCGTCAGTCGCATTGTCGCCTGTATCCGCCCGCGCGCCGGCGACCGACTGCTGGAGATCGGCCCCGGCCAGGGGGCCATCACCGCCGAGTTACTGGCGAGCGGCTGCGAGCTGAATGCCGTCGAACTCGATCGCGATCTGGTCGCGCTGTTGCAGCAAAAATTCAGCGACCGGCCGAATTTCCATTTGCGCTCCGGTGACGCGCTGGAGTTACAGTTGCAGGAGATCGTCCCCAATGCACGCATGCGCGTGGTCGGCAATCTGCCGTACAACATTTCAACGCCACTGATGTTTCATCTGTTGCAGCAACGCGAGCACATCGTCGACATGCACTTCATGCTGCAGAAGGAAGTAGTCGAACGACTGGCTGCGCAGCCGGGCACGCGCGACTACGGTCGTCTCAGTATCATGGCGCAGTATTTCTGCGGGGTAGAGTCGCTGTTCGAGGTGCCGCCGGGTGCGTTCACGCCGCGCCCCAAAGTGCAATCGGCTATCGTAAGATTGATTCCACATGCGACACTGCCAAGCCCAGCCCGCTCGGTCAGCGCCCTGCAGCTGATCGTGCGCACGGCGTTCAACCAGCGCCGCAAACCGTTGCGCAACGCGGTCCAGGGACTGCTCTCGGCCCAGCAGTTGCAAGAGCTTGGCATCGACCCCGGTGCGCGTCCGGAGACTTTGCCAATCAAGGCTTTTGTCGCGATGGCTGATGTGATTGCCGGCAGCACGGATGAGCCCTCGCAGATCAGTGAACCCTTGAAGACTGAAACCTTTGATGATTGAGAACTTCGGCGACATGGTTGCACACAGCTCCGATATCGAAATCGACGTCAGAACACGCTATCTCCCGGACCAGTCGGTGCCGGGCGAAAAACGCTACGTGTTCGCATACACCATCACTATCAGCAACAACGGCGACGAAGACGTCCAGCTGGTGCACCGGCACTGGCAAATCACCGATGCCAACAACAAGGTGCATGAGGTCAACGGTCGCGGCGTTGTCGGCGAAACGCCGCTGATCGCCGCCGGCGAAAGTTTTCAATACACCAGCGGCACCCTGCTTGAAACCGAAGTCGGCAGCATGCAGGGCAGCTACGACATGGTGTCGGCCTCGGGCACTGCGTTCAGCGCGCTGATTCATCCGTTCTCGCTGGCCCTGCCCGGCGTCGTGCACTGAGCGCGGCTCGTGGCGCGTTACGCCGTCGGCGACATTCAGGGATGTTTCGATCCGCTGCGCCGACTGCTCGATCGCGTCGGCTTTGATCCCGCAACCGACCAACTGTGGTCGGTGGGCGACCTCGTCAATCGCGGCCCACAATCGCTCGAGTGCCTGCGCTTTTTTCGCGATCTCGGTACCAGCGCGCGGGTTGTCCTCGGCAATCACGATTTGCACCTGCTCGCGGTGGCCGCCGGCATCCGCAAGCTCAAGCGCAGCGATACGCTGCAACCCATTCTCGATGCATACGACGCCGCCGAATTGCTGGGCTGGGTCGCGCAACAACCTCTGTTTTACCGCGAAGCGGATTATGTCTTGGTCCACGCAGGAGTGCCCCCCCAGTGGACCATCGACCAGACCGAGCGCCTGGCTGCTGAAGTCGCGGCGGTTCTCGCCAGCTCGCAACGCGAAACCTATCTGCGTGGCATGTACGGCGACGAGCCTGTAATCTGGTCGGATGCACTGCAAGGTCCCAAACGCTGGCGGGTTATCACCAATTATTTGACACGAATGCGCTTTTGCGCCGCTGATGGCACGCTGGATTTAACTCATAA
>JBEVMI010000040.1:0-6940 GCA_040508685.1 Spongiibacteraceae bacterium | reverse complement strand
ATCCGCCGTGCGCAACATCAGTTTGCGCGGCCGCTCCACCCATTCGTCCGGCCCGTTGGCGACGACTTCGATAGCGGCCACATAGTTTTCGGTGAGCTCGACGATACGGCCATGATTTTTGCCGACATAGTTGCCAACCTTGACGCGATGCACGCTGCCCTCGGAGTCGGAAACCAACCCCCATAAGGTTCCGCTCATCTGCACGGTGCCAACCATGCCCAGCGAATCGAAGGTGAATTGCTCAAGAAATTCCTTGGTGCGGTTGGGGTCGGGACGGACCTTCGTCAACCGTTGCAGGCGTGTGATTTCCTTGACCTCGACCGGCGGCTGGAACGGACTGCGCAACCCCGCCGCGCCATAAGCAAACGACTTGTAGGCGGTGAAGGCCGGAATCGGCGGAATATGTCCCGCCGGTTTGGCCTTTGTGTCCGCCATATATTTGTCGAGATCCGGAAAGGAACTGCCACCGCACGCGCTCAGTAACAGAACGGATGCTGCCGCCATGACGCGCAGCCCGGAACGCAAAGAGAAAGATCGCCACATCACCATGATCCCCGCTTACGCTCCCTTGTACCGGTAGGTTTTTGCCGAAATACTCATCGAAAGCACACCGGTCGAGGCCTCTTTGTCTTTGCCCTCTGCTTTGGCCGGCGCAATCTTGAAATTGTGCAAGGTAACGATCCTCGGCAGGCCGGCGATACCGCTCACGAAGGTGCCGAAATCGTGATAACTGCCGGTGACCTCGATACTGATCGGCAGCTCGACATAAAACTCTCTGGCCTGTTCGGGTTCCAGCTTGATGCTTTTAATCTCAAGCCCACTCTCGACACCCTTGTTGGTGATGTCCTCCAGCAGACCCGGAACCTCGGTATCGCTCGGCAACTGGCTGACCAACGCACCAAACGACGCTTCCATTTCGACCATTTGTTTGCGCAGTGCTTCGAGATTCGCAGCCTTGAACGCCTTGTCCTCGAATTCTTTCTTGAGTTGCACCTCTTTACTTTCGGTTTGCGCCAGCTGCGCGCGCAGATCCGCAATGTTGTAGAAGTAGCCAAGCACGGCTACCAGCAAAAAGACCAATACCCACGCGATAACTTTGACGGCCAATGGCCAGCTGCCAATGTTGTCGAGACTTAACTCGCTGACATCGAGCTCGCGCAGGTCGCGCAACACATCCTGAAATGCCACGGAAAACTCCTCGTTATTTGGCCGCAGCCGGTGCGTTCTTGTTGGACTGAGCTTCTGCACTCGCCTCGGAACCCGGCGTACTGACTACGACGGTCATCTTGAAGCCGCTGGCCTGCTCGCCAAAATCGACGGCAGCCTGCACCGAAGTGAGGTTCGGATTTTCGAACCACTCAGAGCGATCGAACTGACGCATCAGGCTGGACACCCGGTTGTTGGACTCGGCGACACCGGTCAACTCCATGGTCTTGTCGGTGCGCGCCAGCGACTGGTAGAAAACCCCATCCGGAAGCGTGCGCACGATTTCGTCGAATACACGCACGATCAGCGGGCGAGTGCCCTGCAGATCCTGGATCACCTTCATGCGGTCGAGCAGTTCGCGGCGCTTGTTTTCCATTTCCTTGATTTCAGCGACCTGGCGATTCAGCTCGTTGATATTGTTCTGCAGGTACTCGTTGCGCCCGTTCTGATTATCGATCCAGGAGGAGTACACGCGGTTGGCCAGCAGCACGGCGATAATACCGGCGAGAGCGACGGCACCCAGCACGGTCAGGAATTCCTTGCGGAGCTCCTGGCGTCGTTCTTCGCGCCACGGTAATAAGTTGATATTCGCCATCAGTCGAAACTCCTCATCGCCAGGCCACAGGCAATCATCAGCGCGGGGGCATCATTACTAAGGGCCGCCGCGTCGACGCGCGACGATACCGACATTCTGGCAAGCGGATTGGCCACCGATGTCGATGTGCCCAGCCGCTCTTGCACCAGTTCGGAAAGTCCCGGCATGGAGGCAACGCCACCGGCAAGCAGGATATGGTCGACGTCGTTGTACTGGCTGGATGAAAAGAAAAACTGCAGCGAACGGGTAATCTGCTGCACCGCGGCGTCCTTGAAGGGATCGAGCACGTCGTGGTCGTAATCGTCGGGCAAACCACCCTGCTTTTTGGCGAGTCCCGCTTCGTCGATAGTGAGGCCGTAACGACGCTGAATTTCCTCGGTCAACTGACGACCGCCGAACAACTGCTCGCGGGTATAAACCGTGCTGCCACCGACCAGCACGCTGAGCGTGGTCATGGTGGCGCCAATATCGACGATGGCTACCACACTGTCGTCGTCGTAGTCGAATTGCGAACGCACCAGCTTGAAGGCGCGCTCGACGGCGTAGGCTTCGACGTCGACCACTTTGGCGGCAAGCTCCGCACCCTCAAGCGCATCCACGCGGGAATCGACGTTCTCGCGGCGACAGGCAGCGAGCAACACTTCGACCTGATCGGGATTGTTGGGGGCCGGCCCCTGCACTTCAAAATCGAGCGCAACTTCATCGAGAGGGTAAGGAATGTACTGGTCGGCTTCGAGACCAATCTGGGTTTCCATCGCGTCGTCGTTCAGGCCTGACGGCATGTCGATGAGCTTGGTGATGACGGCCGAGCCCGCCACCGCGACCGCCACGGCCTTCAACTTGGTCTTGGCGCGGGTATGCGCCTGCCGCAGAATTTCCGCGACGGACTCGATTTCGACAATATTCTTTTCCACGACCGCATTGGGTGGAAGCGATGCCACGGAATAGCTTTCAACGCGGTACTGATCGCCGCTGCGGCTCAACTCCAGCATCTTCACTGAAGACGAGCTGATATCGACCCCGAGCACTGCAATTGAGCGTTTTCTGCCGAAGAGACTACCGATCACAGTATTTTTCCTATTTGCTTCCGTGACTTAGAACACACTTTTAGACGATAAAATTAAATACCACGTCTGTGAATTACGCAAATCTCTCGGGAGAGAAAGTGCTTATAATTTCACAATTCGGCCAACCCGCTGCGTCATCATCTGCGCTAAGCCATTCTTCCTACAAAGAAAAGCCCATCAAAACATGACGATTATCAGCAAGCTGTTGCGTTTTTTCCTATGGCTGATTTTGCTCGCACTGGCCGGCGGAACCATGCTCGGCACCGCGGTGTTCCTATACCTTAGTCCGAATTTGCCATCTGTCGATGTGCTGCGCGATGTGCAGTTGCAGACACCGTTACGCGTGTTCACCCGCGATGGTGAACTGATCGGCGAGTTCGGTGAGATGCGGCGCACACCCTTGAAATTCGAGGAAATCCCGCCACTGTTCGTGAAGGCATTGCTGGCGGCGGAGGATGATAGCTTCTTCCGGCACCACGGGGTCGATTTTAAAAGCCTGACGCGCGCTGCCACCCAGCTGGCAGTCAGCGGCCATATCCAGACCGGCGGCAGCACCATCACCATGCAGGTCGCCAAAAATTATTTTCTCAGTTACGAACGCACCTTCGCCCGCAAATTTAATGAAATCCTGCTCGCGATCCAGATTGAGCGCGAGCTGGGCAAAAATGAAATTCTTGAGCTGTATCTCAATAAAATATTTTTGGGCAACCGCGCCTACGGTGTCGAAGCCGCGGCGCAGGTTTATTTCGGCAAATCGCTCAAGGAGCTGACACTGGCGCAGTGGGCAATGATCGCCAGCCTGCCGAAAGCGCCGTCTTCGCTGAACCCCATCGCCAATCCGGAGCGCGCACTGGCGCGGCGTAACTGGATCCTGGGGCGCATGCGAGGGCTCGATTACATCAATCAGACCGAGTTCGAACAGGCCGTACAGGAGCCTGTTGGCGCCAGCTTCCACGGCCTGATGCAGTCGGTGGAGGCCGGCTATGTCTCGGAAATGGTGCGGCAGGAAATGCTGCAACGTTTCGGCAGCAAGGCTTACACGGAGGGTTATGTCGCCTTCAGCACCCTCGACAGCAAACAACAACAGGCAGCGCGCCGCGCCGTTGCCGACGGCCTGCTCGCGTACAGCCAGCGTCACGGTTATCGCGGACCGGAATCGCGCCTGACGCCAGCGGCAGAATCCGAATGGCAGAAAGCCCTGCGACGCCTGCATGACCTGGGCGGCTTGCGCGCTGCAGCGGTGACTCGCGTGGACGACAAATCTTTCAGCGCACTGCTCGGCGATGGACGCCACATCACAGTGGAATGGGATGACGGACTTGCGACAGCGCGCAAATATCTCGACGTCGACGCCCGCGGCCCCTCTCCCCAGCATGCCGGCGATGTCGTCGCCATTGGCGATGTCGTGCGGGTCCGCGAAAACGCCAAACAACAATGGGAGCTGTTCCAATTACCGGCGGCTCAGTCGGCGCTGGTCTCGCTGGATGCAGACAGCGGCGCGGTGCTGGCCCTGGTCGGCGGCTTCGATTTCCTGCATAGCAAGTTCAATCGTGTCACCCAGGCGCAGCGGCAGCCAGGCTCCAGCTTTAAACCATTTTTCTACACCGCCGCACTGGAGCACGGCTTCACCCCCGCCACCATCATCAACGACGCCCCCATCGTGTTTGAGGACGCCGGGCTGGAAAACACCTGGCGCCCGGAGAATGACGAGGGCAAATTCTACGGTCCGACGCCGTTAAGGAGAGCGCTCTACAAATCGCGCAACGTGGTTTCGATCCGTGTATTGCAGCAATTGGGCATCGAGCGTGCGATCAATTACGTGCAGCGATTCGGATTCACCAAGGCGCAGTTACCGCGCAATTTTTCGCTGGCGCTCGGCACGCTGAGCGCCACCCCCATGCAAATGGCGACGGCGTATTCGGTGCTGGCCAACGGCGGCTTCCGCGTGCAGCCCTATGTGCTCGACAAGGTGCTGGATCGCGACGGCAATACGATTTATCAGGCCCAGCCGGCGCTTGCCTGCAGCGAGTGCACGGCGCCCGATCCCGGCGGCGACGAGTTGAGCACACCGACGGAATCCTCGATCACGCTGGCGAGCACATCCAACGCTGCGGCGACCGCCTCGGCAGCGAATGTCGCACCGCGCGTGGTCGATGCTCGCATCCAGTTTCTGATCAATTCGCTGTTGCAGGATGTCGTGCGCCGCGGCACCGCGACTGCCGCCTCGACGCTGGGACGCAACGATATCGGCGGCAAGACCGGCACCACCAACGGCCCCACGGACGCCTGGTTCTCGGGTTATTCCGGTGGCGTCGTGACGACAGCCTGGCTCGGCTTCGATCAGAACCTGCCGATCGGCAAAAAAGAATTCGGCTCCACCGCTGCGCTGCCGATCTGGATGGATTACATGCGTGTCGCGCTCAAAGATCGACCCGAGCGCATATTCCGCCAGCCGGAGGGCGTGGTTTCGCTGCGCATCGATCCACACACCGGACTGCGCGCGCAGCCCGGTCAGCCGGATGCCGTCTTCGAATATTTTCTGGCAGAAAACCAACCGACGCAGGAGTCGACGTATGTGCCGGGCGCAGCCGGGGAGAGCGGGGGCGCCCCGGCAACGGAAGACATTTTCTAGCCCCTCACTCCCTCTACCGCCGGGAGCGGGAGTGATCATCAGATGGCCTCCAGCGCCTCCTGCAAAGTCGCCACACCAATCACCTCCATACCTTCCGGCATCTGCTTGGGGCGATTTCCGCGCGGCACGATCGCGCGCTTGAAACCGTGTTTGGCGGCCTCCTGCAAACGCTCTTGACCACTCGGCACCGGGCGAATTTCGCCGGCCAATCCGACCTCGCCAAATACCACCAGATCCTGCGGCAGCACGCGGTCGCGGAAACTCGACACGATCGCCACCAGCAGCGCGAGATCGGCACTGGTCTCCAGTACCTTCACGCCGCCGACGACATTGACGAACACATCCTGGTCGCCGACCTGCAAACCGCCGTGGCGATGCAACACCGCCAGCAACATCGCCAGCCGATTCTGGTCAACGCCCACCGCCAGCCGGCGCGGATTGCCGAGCGCACAGGTATCGACCAGCGCCTGGATTTCGACCAGCAGCGGCCGCGTGCCCTCCCACACCACCATCACCACACTGCCGGCGGCGGGCTGCATGCCGCGCGTCAGAAAAATTGCCGACGGGTTTTTGACTTCGCGCAGCCCCTGCTCGGTCATCGCAAACACACCGAGTTCATTCACCGCACCGAAGCGGTTTTTGTTGCTGCGCAAGGTGCGGAAACGGCTGTCACTGGTGCCGTCGAGCATGATCGAACAATCGATCATGTGCTCCAGCACCTTAGGCCCGGCCAGCGAACCGTCCTTGGTGACGTGGCCGACCAGCATCAAGATCGTGCCGGTCTGCTTGGCAAAGCGTGTCAGCGCCGCGGCACATTCGCGCACCTGCGCCACGCTGCCCGGCGCCGAACTCAATTCGGCGTGATGCAACACCTGGATCGAATCGATCACCAGTATTTTCGGATTCAACACCCGCACTTGCGCCAGCAGCGTATCGAGATCGGTTTCCGCGAGCAATTGCAGGCTGTCGGCTTTCAACTGCAGCCGATTCGCACGCATCGCAATCTGCTGCAGGGATTCTTCGCCGGTGACGTACAGGCATGGCAATGTCTGCGCGAGCTGACAGAGCGTCTGCAACAACAGCGTACTTTTGCCGGCGCCGGGATTGCCGCCGAGCAAAATCGCCGACCCCGGCACTAGGCCGCCGCCGAGCACGCGATCGAATTCCGCGACGCCGGTCGACACCCGCGGCATCTCATCGAGTGCAATTTCCGCCAGTGTCTGCACCGCGCTGGCGGCGGCTCCCGAATAACCCACGGTACGGCCACCACCATTGCGAGGCTCTGCCGGAAGACGAAACTCGACGACCGAATTCCAGGCATTGCAATCGGTGCACTGGCCCTGCCATTTGCCGAATTCGGCGCCGCATTCGTTGCAGACGAATGCTGTTTTGCGTTTGCTCATTTCCGCTCCAGGAAAACTTCGATTGGCACAATGCAGC
>JBEVMI010000446.1:0-4503 GCA_040508685.1 Spongiibacteraceae bacterium | reverse complement strand
GATGTCGATGAGTGGCAACCCAAGTTCCTCGGCACGATCGCGCGCGACATTACCTGCGCTTTGTCCGTGCCGAACGATCCAAAGCGTATCCGGCGCGTTCTGTGGATTTTCGGTGTGCATAAATTTCACGTCTCGTCGGCTGAGCATACGGTCCAATGCGGTCACTCGCTCTGCATATATTTGCGCAAGAACTGGCCGGTTCTACTTTCTGGCGCGGCAATGATATCGGCGGGCGGTCCGCTGGCGATAATGCGACCGCCTTCATCGCCGGCTCCCGGCCCTACGTCAATAACCCAATCGCTCGCGGCGATCACACGCAATTCATGTTCGACCATAACGACGCTATTGCCGGCCTGCACAAGCCCTTGCAGCTGTGCCATCAATTTATCGACATCGGCTGGATGCAATCCCGTGGTGGGTTCGTCCAGCACGTAAAGCGTGTTGCCGCGTTGGGTGCGCTGAAGTTCGGTTGCAAGTTTGATGCGCTGTGCTTCCCCGCCCGACAATTCGGTAGCCGGTTGGCCGAGTCGCAAATAACCCAACCCAATATCTCGAAGCAAGGTCAGGGGTTTCAGAATACTGGCTTCATGAGCGAAAAATTCACAGGCATCGTCTACCGTCAGGTGGAGTACGTCCGCAATATTTTTTCCCTGCCATAAAATTTTTAATGTGGCGTCGTTATAGCGCGCGCCGCGACAGGTAGGGCAGGGCGCATAAACGCTCGGCAAAAAAAGCAATTCGACGCTCACAAATCCTTCGCCCTCACAGGTTGCACAGCGCCCTTTTGCCACATTGAACGAAAAGCGTCCTGCATCATATCGTTTGGATCGCGCCGCTTTGGTGGCGGCAAATAATTTACGGACCTGATTAAACAGACCGGTATAGGTAGCCAGATTGGAGCGCGGTGTACGGCCTATCGGTTTCTGGTCCACGCGCACCAGGCGCTGGATCGATTCCATACCGCTATGAATGCGACCGTGAATCGGCTGGCGCTCGATGGGTTCATAGGTATCGGCTTCCTCTTCCACGGGCAGCTCATTGCCCAGATAGGCGGCGACCAGCTCGACCAATGCTTGACTGACAAGACTTGATTTGCCGGAACCCGATACGCCGGTAACCGTTGTAAGAACCCGTAGCGGAAAGCGCGCCGTCACCCGCTGCAAATTATTTCGCGTAACGTTCCGCAGCTCCAGCCATTCAGTGGGGGCGCGCGTGCGCGTGTCGGCGCATATTTTGGGCTCAAAAAGGTAATGGGCTGTCTGCGACTCGGCTATGCGTTGCAGGCCGCTCGGTGGACCACTGTAAAGCACCTGACCACCGCTCTCGCCTGCAGCGGGCCCCACATCGACCAGCCAATCCGCTTGGCGCATCATTTCCAGATCGTGTTCGACCACAAAAATGGTATTGCCGGACTGTTTAAGCTGCGTGAGCGCTTTGAACAGCGCTTCGCTATCCGCGGGATGCAATCCTGCGGAAGGTTCGTCCAGCACATAGACGACGCCGAACAAATTTGAGCGAATCTGCGTCGCCAGCCGTAAACGCTGCAACTCACCTGGCGACAGGGTCGGCGTGCTGCGCTCAAGCGTTAAGTAGCCAAGGCCCAGCGCTTGGAGACCCTTGATACGCGCGATCACATTCTGGGAAATTCGCTGCGCAGCGATGCGTTTTTCTTCCGACAGGTTAGGTGTTCGCCTTATATCGGGCGCTGCGGTATGGCCGGCAGGTGTTGGCCGCTTTGGACGACGGGCGGGTTTTGCCGGGCTTTCAACATTATCGAATCGACCGGCTGCAATGGGGCTGAGTAATTCGGCGACACGGTTTAACGGTAATTGAGAAATCGCGCCGATATCCAATCCGGCCACCGTCACTGTCAGCGCTTCCCGCTTCAGGCGTTTGCCGTCACAGGTCTTGCAAATACTGCCGGTCATATACCGGGAAACACGTTTTTTCATAAGCGCGCTTTGGGTCGTCGCGAATGTTTGCAAAACGTATTTACGGACACCGGTGAAAGTGCCCTGATAACTGGGTTCGACCTTACGTCGCAGTGCGTCTCGCGTTTCGGTTGATGTGAAACCCGCATAAACCGGCACGGTGGGTTGGTCATCGGTAAAGAGAATCCATTGACGATCTTTCTTGGGCAATTTACGCCACGGCAAGTCGATATCGAATCCCAGCGTCACCAGAATATCCCGCAGATTTTGCCCGTGCCAGGCGGGTGGCCACGCGGCGATAGCCCGTTCGCGAATCGTCAATGAGTCGTTGGGCACCATCAATTTTTCAGTGACATCGTAGATCCATCCCAGTCCATGGCAGCTGGGGCATGCCCCTTGCGGTGTATTGGGCGAAAAATCTTCGGCAAACAACATCGGTTGACGTTCTGGATAAATGCCCGCGCGTGAATACAGCATGCGAAGGGAATTCGAGAGGGTAGTAACGCTGCCGAGGGATGACCGCGTGTTAGAGGCACCGCGTTGTTGTTGTAAGGCAACCGCTGGCGGCAGCCCCTCTATGGTGTCGACATCGGGCACGCCTGCCTGATCAATCAGCCGTCGTGCATACGGCGCAACCGACTCGAAATAACGGCGCTGCGCTTCAGCGTATAACGTGCCGAATGCCAGCGATGATTTTCCGGAGCCGGAGATGCCCGTGAAGACCACCAGCGCATCGCGCGGAATATCGACATTGACGTTTTTTAAATTGTGTTCGCGCGCGCCGCGAACTCTGACGTAGTGGGCAAGCGACCGCTCATCTGCAGGGTCTGACTGATGAAGCATCGCGTTTTCGGGTAGAGATGCAGCCATGGCAATGTCCACAGATCAGTTAGGCAGCCTAGCTGCTGGAAAGCCCAATGTGATGGGGGTTTGACGGCGAGCTCTATTTGCTTCAGCCCGATACATCAAATCCAAGAATTGTCATGGCGTTGTCGAGGGACTGACCGGATTTCCCATAGGCAGCCCAGACTTTTTTGAACCTGTTGTCGAGTCGCTCGGCGGCATTGGACACGGTCCAGTGATTTCCGCCCGTGAGATCGCTCAACTCATCCCACTCCACGGGGATGGATACGCCGAGGCCGGGGCGAGCGCGCACGCTCCAGGCGCTCGCTGTCGTCGCTCCCAGGCCGTTGCGTAAGTAGTCGATGAAAATACGTCCTACGCGATTGCGGGGTCCGCTTTTGGCGACGAACAGTGTCGGCAGCGTTTTTGCCAGATGACGGACGATGGCGGCGGAAAAATCCTTTACCGTTTCCCAGCTATATTGAGGTTGCAAGGGGATCACGACATGAAGTCCTTTGCCACCACTGGTTTTCAAGAAGCTCACCAACTCTAATTTATCGAGCATTGCTTTCAACAACTGCGCCGCGTTTTGAATCTGCTTCCAGGTAATACCTTCGCCCGGATCTAGATCAAAAATCATTCGGTCGGGATGCTGGTTGTCGCCAAGGCCTGCGTTCCACGTATGAAATTCGATGACGTTCATCTGCGCGCACGCCAGCAATGCAATTTCCGTGTCGACCGCAATAAGGGGAGGATGGCCGGGAAAAAATTCCTGGTCCAGCTCGCGTAGGTGCGCAACCTTCACCGTATCCAAATGCTTCTGAAAAAATAGCGGGCCATCGATTCCCGCTGGCGCCCGCACCAGCGACACGGGCCGATCGCTCAAATGCGGGAGCAGGCGGGGTGCTGTCAGCTGGTAAAAATCGACGAGCTGCTGTTTGGTAAATCCGGTTTTTGGATCAATGACGCGATCGCCGTGAGTGACGATGATTTCACGTGCGCTGGATTTGGCTGCCCGCCGCTTTGCCGTGGTCGTCTGGGGAGTTCTTGCTGGCAATTCCGCGATAACGCCGTTTGCCTGTTTGTCTGTGCGCAGACCCTGAAAGCTGGAGTGACGAATATGACCCGCCGTGGTCCACGCAGAAAATGTTACCTCGCCGACCAATTTTGGCTCGATCCAGTGCATCGCGCGCGAGGGCTTCTCGCCCGTAAATTCGTCGAACGGCATGGTGTCGCGTGCAAGCGGTTTCATTTTAGCCATCACCCTGCGGAGGCTGGTTTCGGTGAAGCCGGTCCCCACTTTTCCCACGTAACGAAGCCGGCCATCGTCTGCATGAACACCCAGAAGCAGTGAACCGAAGGTATCGGGTGTTGGCCGTTTCGAATCCGTGTAACCGCCAATCACGAATTCCTGCCGCTGCACACATTTCAGCTTTATCCAGTCGCGCGAGCGCGTGGATTGATAGGGCGCACCGGGTCGTTTGCCGATAAGCCCCTCCAATTTCATGTCGCAGGCATTCTTCAACAACTGCGCTCCGGAGAGCTCGAGCGATTTGCTGAAATGCAACGGGTTGGAGGCTTTCTTCAACACCTCGCCCAGCACTTCGCGCCGGCTATCTAGCCGGACATTGCGCAGGTCAAAGCCGTTGAGATATGGCAAATCAAACAGGAAAAGCTGGATCTGAGCAGTGTGGTCGTTTTCAAAGGCGTTTTGTAATGCCTGAAAATC
>JBEVMI010000015.1:0-5996 GCA_040508685.1 Spongiibacteraceae bacterium | reverse complement strand
CGGACCATCTCCAATTGGAGGACGTTTTTCGCAGGGAGTACACCTACCCCGCCGAGAGCTTGGCCGGCGAATCATTTTCATGCGTGCGAACAACAAGGACCGCCATGAGTTTTCCCGCTATTTATCTCGCTTCGCAATCGCCGCGCCGCCGCGAACTGCTCGCGCAGATCGGCGTCGATTATCAGGTGATATCCGCGCCGGTCGACGAGTCGCCGCGCGCCGGCGAAACCCCCGTGGATTATGTGCAGCGGCTGGCGCGCGAAAAAGCGGCGGCCGGCCGGTCGGTTTTGCTGCAGCAGAAGTTGCCGCTGCGACCGGTGCTCGGTGCCGATACCGCGGTGGTATTGGATGCGTTGGAGGAGAACACGGGAGCGCCGCAAATTCTCGGCAAACCCAATGATTTGAACGAGGCGCGCACGATGTTGCGCCTGCTGCGGGGACGCCAACATCGGGTACTGACTGCGGTCAGCCTGTGCGGTGAACAGCAGTTCACGGCATTGAGTGCCACCACGGTGTGGTTTCGCGCCATCAGCGATGCCGAAATCGACGCGTACTGGAACAGCGGTGAGCCGCGCGACAAGGCCGGCGCCTACGGTATCCAGGGCTACGCCGCCGTATTTGTCGAACGCATCGACGGCAGCTACAGCGGCGTGATGGGCCTGCCATTGTTTGAGACGGCGCAACTGCTTGCCGCCTTCTCCTGAGAACCTGTGACCAAATGCCAAACCTATGAATGAAGAAATTCTGATCAACGCGACGCCGATGGAAACCCGCGTCGCTGTCGTCGAAAACGGCGTGCTGCAGGAAATTTATGTCGAACGTGCGCGCTCGAAAGGCATCGTCGGCAATATTTATCGCGGCAAGGTGGTGCGCGTGCTGCCGGGCATGCAGGCGGCGTTTATCGATATCGGCCTGGAGCGCGCGAGTTTTCTGCACGCGGCCGACATCGTCACCGATGAATTTCGCGCGCAGGATTTGTTGTCCAGGCCGGCGCCGGAGGGTGCGGCAGAAGCCGCCGGCGCGCGCCACAATGGCGGCGATCATCCCGATATCCGCAGCCTGCTGCACGAGGGGCAGTCAGTCGTCGTGCAGGTCAACAAAGATCCGCTCGGCACCAAGGGTGCACGCCTGACCACGCATCTGTCGGTGTCGTCGCGGTTTCTGGTGTACATGCCGCAGACGCCGCATATCGGCATTTCGCAGCGTATCGATGACGAAGCCGAACGCGCCCGTCTCAAGCTGTTGGTCGAAGAATGCGCCGCTGCAGAAGAGCTGCATGGCAGTGGCGGTTTTATCGTGCGCACCGCCGCCGAGGGCGCGCGTCGCGAAGAATTGCTCGCCGACGTGCGGTTTCTGAAACGTTTGTGGCGCGGCCTGCGCGAACGCATGCTCGAAGCGCCGACGCCATCGGTGTTGTACGAAGACCTGCCGCTGTCGCTGCGCACGATGCGCGACATGGTGCGCCCCGGTCTCGAAAAAATCCGTATCGATGCGGCGGCGAGCCACAACCAGCTGGTCGATTTCGCGCGCGAATATATTCCGGAGGTGGTGGAGCGCATCGAGTGGTATCAGTCCGAGCGCCCGCTGTTCGATCTGTACGGTATCGAAAGCGAAATCCAGAAAGCGCTGGCGCGCAAGGTCGAACTCAAGTCGGGCGGTTATCTGATCATCGATCAGACCGAAGCGATGACCACCGTGGATGTAAACACCGGCGCGTTCGTCGGCCACAGGAATCTCGAAGAGACTATTTTCAAAACCAATCTGGAAGCGGCGTCGGCGCTGGCGCGACAACTACGGGTGCGCAATCTCGGCGGCATCATCATCATCGACTTCATCGACATGAAAGATCCCGAACACCAGCGCCAGTTGTTACGCACGCTGGAAAAGGCGATGGAGCGCGATTACGCCAAGGCCAGCATCACCGGCGTTTCCGAGTTGGGGCTGGTCGAAATGACGCGCAAACGCACGCGCGAAAGTCTCGGCCATATCCTCTGCGAACCGTGTCCGGTGTGTCAGGGGCGCGGCTCGCTGAAGTCGGCGGAAACGGTCTGCTATGAAATTTTCCGCGAAATCCTGCGCGAAGCCCGCACCTACGACCACGCAAAACTATTGGTGCTGGCGTCGCAGGAAGTGGTGGACCGGCTGCTCGACGAGGAATCCACCGCAGTCGCCGATCTCAGCGAGTACCTGCACACAACGATCCGCTTTCAAGTCGAAGTGATGTACTCGCAGGAACAATTTGACGTTGTGCTGATGTAGAGACCGAGTTTCGATGCGCGCAGCCGCCATCTGGATCAACCGTTTGCTGTGGACTGTTATCGTCACGGTGGTGGTGGGTATCGGCGCGCTGGTGGGGCTGGGCCGCCATTACATCCAATATGTCGACGCGTATCAGACCGATATTGTCGACATCATCAAACAGCGCACCGGCCTGCCATTGCAGGTGCAACAACTCGGCGCGCGCTGGGTGCACGTGTCGCCGCAGTTCACGTTTAAAAATCTGAAAATTTTTAATCCCGCCAAACCGGATGAAGTCGTGCTCGCGATCGATCGTCTGGTGGTGCGGGTCGGCCTGCTGCAAAGCCTCGCCAACCTGACCCCGGTGTTCAGTCTGGTCGAGGGCAAAGGCGCCGTCGCACAACTCGATGAAGTGCGGCCCGGGCAGTGGCAGTTGCGCGGATTTAGCAGCGGCGGTTCGCTCGATCCGCTGCTCGACAATATTTTGCGAATTCACCGCGCCGATATCAGTGCCAGTCGCGCGCAGCTGCATTTTATTGGCGGTCACAGCGCGCAACTCGACGCGCAGTCGGTGTTATTGCAGCGCGCCGGAAATTTTCGCCGGCTGCGGCTGGCATTGCAGGTCGCGGAGGACGGCGCGCCGTTGAAAGTGGTGCTGGAGGCGAAGGGTGATCCGCGCCACGGCGATGGTTTCAGCGCGCGCGGTTACGCCGAATTTGCCAAGGTTGATCTGACGCCTTTGCTGCCGCTCGCGCGCAGTTACGGTTTCGATTTAAAACACGGGCGCATCGACGGCGCGGCGTGGCTGGACTGGCGCGGCGACGATATCAGCGTGCGTGGCCACGTCGCGCTGCCGACGCTGGATCTCGCCGGTATCACCGGCCGCGATTTGCCGCCGGTCAAACACATCTCGGCACCCTTTTTGTTGAACAGCCGCGATGGCCATCAGCAATTGTGGCTGCCGCGGATCAGCGCGGAGTGGGGCGAGGAAAAGTTCGACATCGCGTCGTTGCTGATCGAGCGCGATATCGCCGCACCAGTGTTTACCGTCAGCCTGCCACACGTGAAACTCGATACCTTGCATCGCACATTGCGTGCCGGAAAAATTCTGCCGGAGCCAGTGGCGGCGGTGCTCGACGATCTGGCGCCGAGCGGCGAGTTGCGCAATCTGCAGATGCAGTTGCCGATGACGCCGGAACATCGCGATCAACTGCGTGTGCGCGCTGAAATTGTCGCGTTAAAAATGTCAGCCTGGCACGGCGCCCCCGGCCTGGTCGGTCTCAACGGATTTTTCGACACCGGGATCGATGCTGGCCGTGCGGTGCTCGATGGCGTCGATGCGCAGCTGGATTTTCCGCACGTCTATCACCAGCCGATACCGTTCGATCGTCTGCGCGGTGCGCTCAACTGGCGCCGCGAGGACGGACGCGTCCTGGTCGAGAGTGGCCCGATCAGCGCGGTCAGTGCAGCCGGTAATGCGTCGATATTGCTGGCATTGAATCTCAATACGCAGCCTGCCGATCCGGTGCCACCGCAGATGACGCTGATGGTCGGCATGCGCAATTCTGCGGCGCAATATCGCAATTTATTCGTGCCGTACACGCTGGCGCCGAATCTGCTGGCCTGGCTCGATCGCAGCGTCGGTCCCGCGCACTTGTCGCGCGGCGGATTTATTTATCACGGCTCGCTGCGCGCCGGTGATCACACACACCGCAGCGTGCAATTGTTTCTCGACGTCAACGATGGCGAGCTGCGTTATCACGCCGACTGGCCCGCGCTGCAAAATTTGAATGCAGAGGTGTGGCTTGATGACACGGCGCTCGATGTGCACGGTCGCAGCGCGCGCATTTTCGATCAGGTGGCACTGTCCGATATTGACGTGGCCATGCGTCCGCTGCCGCAGGGCGGCCAGTGGCTGACCGTCACCGGCAGTGCCAATGTGCGCGACAACGATCTGTTGCGTCTGCTGCGTGAAAGTCCGGTGCAAAAAAATCTCAACGGTGCGCTCGATCGCTGGCAGTGGAGCGGCATGGCGAATGCGCAGCTCGCACTCGGCATTCCGATCGGGAGCGATCACGCGCTCGCCCCCGACATTCAGGTCGACGCCGAACTCGATGCGGGCACGCTGCATCTGCCCGATCTCAATCTGATGCTCACCGATGTCAGCGGGCCGCTGCAATATCGCTCGCATGCCGTCGCAACAAAAGACGCTGGCGAAAAACACGGGCTCCATTCGGCGGGCATCACCGCAAAATTGTATGACCGCGCCACCAAAGTTCGCCTCAGCAGCGACGAACACAATGTCATCGACATTCGCGCCAGCGGCACAATGGCGATGGTCGATTTGCGCAACTGGCTGCAGCAGCCGCTGCTCGATTACGCGCAGGGTGAGGCGCCTTTTACGCTCGACGTCAAACTCAACGGCGACAACAGTGTGCTGCGCGCAAGCTCCGATCTCGCCGGCGTCGCCATCAATTTGCCGGCGCCGTATCACAAGAACGCCGCCGAAACCCTGCCGCTTACGGTGGCGATGGCGTTGCACGGCGAGCGCCACACAACGATTGGTGTCGGCGATTGGGCCGATCTCAATCTGATCTGGAAAATGGAAAACAATGCCGTTGCCCGCAGGCGCGGCGCGGGTGATCGTGTCGGCGTCAATATCGACAGCAGCGCCGAAAAACGCACGCTGCAGAGTGGTGTGCTGCGCTTTGGCAAAACCGGCGATACGACACACGAAGCCGGTCGGCTGGTAGTGACCGGCATAGTCCCGCAGATCGATCTGGACCTGTGGCGCGAACCGTTTGGCGGCAAGCGCGGCAAGGTGGGTTCCGTGCTGGCAGCCGGGGCCGATGATCCGGCCCCGCCACTGGCTGTACCCGCGCTGGCGGTCAGTCTGCGCGATCTCAATCTGCCGGAGGTGGCCACGGGCATTACGCTGCGCGACGTGCGGATTTCCGGCCGGCACCACGCGGATGCGGGATTGCCGCCGGGGTGGAGGTTGCGGATACAGGCAGACAAGCTCGCCGGCAGTGCAGTGATTCCCGATGACACGGAGTTGCCGCTGCAAATGGATTTTGCGGAGTTGCATCTACCGGCACTGCCGCCGCCATCGACAACGACTCCGAACCAGGAGCCCGGCACGCTGCCGGCACCTTCGGCACTGGCGCAGTTCGATCCCGCCGCGGCGCCGGCGGCAGACGTGCAGATCAGGCAGCTGTGGCGCGGCGACGAAAACTGGGGCGAGGCGGGTTTTCAGTTGCGGCCGATCGCGAATGGTCTGCGGCTCGGTCGTTTGCACGGCCAGCTGCGCGGCATCGCCGTACAAGCGGTCGGCGCGGTGCCGGCGGTGCTGACCTGGCAGCGGCGCGGCGATGTACATACGACGCGTTTTGTCGGCCGGCTCGCGGTCGATGATATCGCCGACGTACTGGCGCGCTGGCATTTTGAAAAATCGATGACTTCGCGCGGCGGCTTTATCGATACCGATGTCAGTTGGGTTGGCGCGCCCGATGAGATCGGCCTCAAAAAACTCGACGGACTGGCCACCGTCAATCTGCGCGACGGACAATTTCTGAAAGCCTCGGGCTCGGCGACGGGCGCATTGAAGGTGGTCGGCGTTTTTAATTTCGCGAATTTATTGCGGCGACTGCAGCTCGACTTTTCCGATCTGTTCAAGGGCGGCGTCAGCTTCGATAGCATCGAGGGCCAATTGGCGATGAGCAACGGTGTGTTCAGCGCACGCACGCCGCTGGAAATCA
>JBEVMI010000458.1:0-3046 GCA_040508685.1 Spongiibacteraceae bacterium | reverse complement strand
CCGGCATCAGCCTGCGCCTGATTGGCGTCGATCATGACGACATTCAAACCCGCTTGCGCGGAGACTTGCGCCACACCGCCGCCCATCAAACCCGCGCCGATCACGCCAATGGTTTTGATTTGCGCGGGTTCGACATTGGCCGGGCGCGCCTTGAGTTTTTCCAGATCGCCCTTGCTGACGAATAACGTGCGCACCATGTTCACGGCAACGGGGCTGCGAATCAGTTTGGCGAATTCAACCGCCTCGATTTGCAGGCCGGCATCCATCGGCACCGCGGTGCCATGTGCGATGGCAGTCAACGCACCGAGCGGTGCCGGCAGATTGCGATTGGTTTCGCGGGCAACGGTGGTCGCTGCGAGATTATAGAAATCGCCGAGCGCCGCATCGGCGAAACCGGCGCCACCGGGAACCTGAAAACCTTTTTTATCCCACGGCTGCACGCCTTCGCCACCGTTGAGAATCCAGCGTTTTCCCGCTTCGACAATCTGATCAGGTGCGACGACTTCGTTGACGATGCCCGCTGTCAGCGCTTTCTCGGCGTTGAGCACGGTGCCCTGCAGAATCAGCGGCAGTGCCGCACGCACACCGATCAAACGCGGCAACCGCTGCGTGCCACCGGCGCCCGGCATCAAACCGAGTGTCACTTCTGGCAGGCCGAGAATCGCCTTCGGATCGTTCGACATCACGCGGTAATGACAGCCGAGTGCAAGTTCGAGACCGCCGCCCATTGCCGGGCCATTGATAGCCGCAACGATTGGCTTGCCGCAGGTTTCGAGTTGACGCACCAGCGGGCTGAACGACGTCGCGATTTCGTACGCTTCTTCCGCAGAAATATCGCGGTTGAAATCTTCGACCATCGCTTTCAGATCGCCGCCGGCCATGAAATCTTTTTTCGCCGAGGTGATGACGACACCGCGCACTTTCTCGTCGGTTTTGATTTGCGCGATCAGCGCTTTGGTGTCTTCGGCCATATCGTTGGAAACGACATTGGCATTGCTGTTGGGGACATCGATGACTACAACGGCAATGCCGTCATCGCCGAGTGTGTATTTCAGGGTTCTAAACATGAGGTGGACCTCGCCCTTATAAAAAGTATGTCGCGCTGCACGCAGTTTTCATTGCGCGGCAGCCGCGGCGAATGTGTTTAAACGCGTTCGATAATCGTCGCGGTGCCCATGCCGATGCCCACGCACAACGTCGCCAGTGCGGTGCCCTTGCCGGTGCGTTCGAGTTCATCGAGCACGGTGCCGAGAATCATCGCGCCGGTAGCGCCGAGCGGGTGGCCCATCGCAATCGCGCCGCCGTTGACGTTGATCTTGTCGTGCGGAATGTTGAGCACGCGCATGTATTCGAGCACCACCGACGCGAAGGCTTCGTTGAGCTCAAACAGATCGATATCGGCGGTCGTCATGCCGGCATTTTTCAAAGCGCGCAGCGAAGCCGGTGCGGGACCGGTCAACATGATGGTCGGCTCGGAACCAATCGACGCAAACCCGCGAATACGCGCGCGCGGTTTGAGGCCGAGTTGTTCGCCGATTTCCTTGCTGCCGATCAGGATGCCGGCGGCGCCGTCGACGATGCCCGACGAGTTGCCGGCGTGATGCACGTGATCCATCTCGAAAATTTCCGGATAACGCTGGATTGCGATCGCGTCGTATCCGCCCTGCTGGCCCATCGCCAGAAATGACGGCTGCAGTTTCGCGAGTTCTTCGAGCGTGGTGCCCGGACGCATGTGTTCGTCTTTGCTCAACACCGGCAGGCCGAGTTCGTTGACGACGGGAATGATCGATTTCGCGAAGCGGCCTTCGCCCCAGGCGATACCGGCGCGACGCTGACTTTCGACGGCGTAGCTGTCGACGTCGTTACGCGTAAAACCTGAACGCGTTGCTATCAAATCCGCGCTGATGCCCTGCGGCGCGAAATGCGTGCGATATACCACCAGCGGATCGCGACCCCAGGCACCGCCGCCCGAACCCATCGGCACCCGCGACATCGATTCGACGCCACCGCCAATCTGCAATTGCGATTGACCCGACATCACCTTGGCGGCGGCGGTATTGACCGCTTCCAGACCCGATGCGCAGAAACGGTCGAGCTGCACGCCCGGCACCGATTCGTCGTAGCCCGAATACACCACGGCGGCCCGGGCGATATCGTTGCCCTGCTCATTGACCGGACCGACCACGCCGAGCACGACGTCGTCGATGAGCGTGGTATCGAGTTGATTGCGATCGCGCAGTGCGCGCAGCACCTGCGACACCAGTTCAATCGGCGTGGTGCTGTGCAGCGAACCGTTCGACTTACCGCGCCCGCGCGGCGTACGCACATGGTCGTAGATATATGCTTCGGTCATTTTTCTGATGCTCTTGGCTTCTGATGCTGATGGGAATGGAAAACTGGGGAAATCTGACGCTCATGCCAGGCTTCTGCGGGGCTTGTGGGGGCAGCCGCACCGCGAGCGGGAGAGGCCGCATCATAAAATCATCTAACTGTTTTTGAAAGGGCCGGCAGCCCCCCAAAGCACTCCGGCACAGGCAAAATGACGCCTCGCAGAAACGCGGCTTCTGCTGATGCCCCACCTTGCCCGACAATGCCGCCACTGCGCCAGCACTGCTTCATCGCCGCCACATAATCATTAATGAGGTAAAACCATGACCGCCAATAATGTTGTGTTATTCGAACGCATCAATGAAAACGTCGCCCTGATCACGTTGAATCGCCCCGAAAAACGCAATGCCGTAAATCAGGACCTGGCCGAAGGCCTGTGGGCCGCGGTGCAGGAAGTCGAGAACGATCCGAAACTGCGCGTGGCGATTCTGGCGGCCAACGGTTCGGTATTCTGCGCCGGCGCCGATCTCTCCGAAGTGGCCAAGGGCCGCAAGCTGGGCACCGCCGAGGGCGGTTTTGCCGGCTTCGTCTACGCACCGCGCACCAAACCCTGGATCGCCGCGATTGCCGGCACCGCGTTCGGCGGCGGCTGCGAACTGGCGCTGGCCTGCGATATGGTCATCGCCGGTGATCAGGCCCAGTTCGGCCTGCCCGAAGT
>JBEVMI010000437.1:0-7576 GCA_040508685.1 Spongiibacteraceae bacterium | reverse complement strand
CGTTGTTTTTTATGGAAAGATTTATTCCTTGATACGTTCGATCCGTTTGAGGCGACCGCCCTCAAAGGTCAGCACGTTGTAGTAGCCCATCTCCGGGCCGTACACCCACTGTTCGATTTTATATTCGCGTTCGTAAGCGACATTGTGATTTGCGCTGTTGAAACCCGGGCGCAGCGTATAACCGATCAGCTCCTCGCTTTTCGGGTCGCCGCATTTGTCGCGCACCTGCAACACCAGATCGCCCTCGCTGACCAACTTGGTGCCGCAGCGCAACGCATAGGCTGGCGCAACCATTCCCATCACCATCGTTATCAGCAAAACCTTGCGCATCGATTTCTCCCACCGAGTAGCGGCAGATTAGCAGTCGGCTTGGTCTATGGTCGATAAAGGGGCTCATGGTCGGCCGCGGGGGCTAGCGTCGACAAATGAGTCCGCGGTCGACGCAGGCGCGTATCCTGTTCGGCACACTCCGGTCAGGAGAACGAACATGCACATCCTCATTACTGGCGGCACCGGCTTTATCGGTCGCGCGTTATGCCGCGATCTGCTTCAACACGGCCACCAGCTCGCTGTTTATTCGCGGCGCACGGCCAGCATTGCGTCCCTCTGCGGCACCAGTGTCGAGCCGGTCGCATCGCTCGCCCAGCTGTCCGGCGACCGCCATTTCGATGCGGTGATAAACCTCGCTGGCGAAGGTATCGCCGATCGACTCTGGACAGCGCGACGCAAACGCTTGCTGCGTGAAAGCCGCATCGCAACCACGCGGGCGTTGGTGGACTTTGTTGCGCGGGCAGACACCGCGCCGAGCGTATTGATCAGCGCTTCCGCGGTGGGCTGGTACGGTGATCAGGGCGACACTGTGCTCGACGAGCACGCGGCTGCGGAGCCTGATTTTGCCCACGAACTCTGCCGTGACTGGGAGGCGGAAGCGGAGCGGGTGCGCGCCTTTGGGGTTCGCCTGTGCATCCTGCGCACTGGTGTAGTGCTGGCGCGGGACGGCGGCATGTTGCAGCGGCTTATACTGCCGTTTCGCTGCGGCCTCGGCGGGCGTATAGGCGACGGACAGCAGTGGCTGTCATGGATTCATCGCGTCGACGTCATCGAATTGATCAGCTTCCTGCTACATCATCCAGGACAACAAGGCATTTTCAATGCGACCGCGCCGGCTCCGGTCACCAATGCGGAGTTCACCCGCGTCCTGGCGACGATACTGCGTCGCCCGGCGTTGCTGCCAGTGCCGGCTACAGTATTGCGGACGTTGCTCGGGGAACTGGCGCAACTGCTGCTCGGCGGTCAGCGGGTGGTGCCGGCCCGGGTGCTGGCCGCGGGTTTTGTGTTTCGTTGCCCGACTCTGGCAGAAGCTTTGCAGGCTGAATTGCGCTGAGAACGGAGTGGGTTCCGGGAGGAGCAGCGGGGCGACGAGCGGCGCTTTGGCGACAATTGACGGTTGCTACACTGCCCTCAGCCCGCGGTATTGCAAAGGAGTGATCACATGATACGGACATGGCTACAATTGCTGGGGCGCTGGGCTGGCTTACGCACCGAAGGATCGTCGTTGATGCGCCCGCTGGCACTGGCCATTGCGCCGACGCTGTCATATACCTCCGCTGAATTCGACGCCGCGCCGATCGTGCTTGCCCGACTCGATCCCCAGGCGCGCATTCAAACCGTCAATAGCGCGCTGGCTGCATTGCTCGGTCAGAGCCCGCAATTGCTGATCGACCGTTCCATCTACGACTTTCTGTTTCCGGCCGATATCAATCGTCTGCGCGATGTGTGGCAGCGTCTGCTCAGTGGTGCCGATGCTGTCTATCGCGGCGAGTTGCGCGTGCTGCATGCATTTGGGCACACACCGTGGGTGAGTTTGTCGTTGCGATTGCAGCGCGATGTCCACGGCCGGCCCGATTTTTTGATCCTCGCGCTGGACGATATCAGCGAGTTGCGCCGCGAAAAGGCGCTTGCCGAAACGGCCGAGCAGCGTTTTCACCGGCTGGTGGAAAACCTGCCGGCGTCGGTGTGCATGCTGTCGGCTGATCTGTCGCGCGTGTTGTATATCAATGAAGCCTTTGAAGTGATCTGGGGTGAACCGCGCGCGAGCCTGTACGCCAATCCCGCGCGATTCCTCGAGCTCGTGCATCCCGAAGATCGCGAGCGTGTCGAGAGCGTGTATATCGGGCAGGCTGCCGACTGGGAAATCAGCTATCGCATCCTGCGCGCCGACGGCGAAATTCGTCACGTGCGCGATGCCGGTCACGGTGTGTTCGACGAGCGCGGCACGCTGTTGTATTTCACCAATAACGTCATTGATGTCACGCATGGAATGGCCGTGCGCGAAGAGTTTCGCGACCTCAATATTCGTTTGCAGGAAGCCAATCTGCGCCTCACCGAAAATGCGCGGCTCGACGGCCTCACCGGTTGTCTGAATCGCTCGGCATTTTTCGACGAAGCGGCCAAAGCGATGCAGATCGACACGCGTTACGGACGCAACAGCACGCTGATTTTTTTCGATCTCAACCAGTTCAAGGAGGTCAACGATTCATTCGGCCATCACATCGGCGATCGCGCGCTGGTGGCGTTCGCCGAACAAATTCGTTCGCGTTTGCGCAACACCGATGAACTGGGTCGTTACGGCGGCGATGAGTTTATTGCATTGTTGCGTGAGACCGATTCCGAACAGGCGTTGGGCTTGCTGGCAACATTGACGCCGGTCGTGGTGGATGCCGGTGGTGGGCACAGTTTGATTCTGCGTTATTCGGCGGGCATCGCCGCGCTGACCGATCCGGAAGTGAACAGCGTCGATGACTGGATTCGTGTCGCCGATAGCAAGATGTATCACGCCAAAGCGCAACGCGGTCCACGCCCCTGATGTGTTGCGAACCGCTCGCCGCCGCTGCCTGAAAACAGCGGCGTTTTATTTATGCGATTACCGTTTATTTCCGAAAACCGGCCGGGCTGCAAATGCGTCTGGTGATCGGCGTAGAGCGCTCGTTAGGATTGCAGGTTTCCGCGGTCGAGCTGTGGTCAGATTTGGCAGCAACGCGGCAATCGACCAATCCCGAGGGATGATCCATGCCATACGAATACGACGATCAACAGCAAATGATTCGTGCCGAGGCGCGCAAACTTCTGGAGGACAGTTACTCCGGTGAGCGCCTGCGTACCTTGCTGGAAAAACCTGGCAGTTACGACACCGCGCTGTGGCAGGCCTGCCGCGATATGGGCTGGACCGGGATCGCGATTCCGGAAAGTTATGGCGGCCTCGGTCTGAGTGCGATCGAGTTGTGCATCGTCGCCGAAGAGATCGGTCGCGTCGCCGGCGGAGCGCCATTTCTGACCAGTTCTTACGGTGTCAGCGCGGCATTGTTGCGCTGGGGTGATGACGCGTTGCGCGCAGATTTACTGCCGGGATTGGCAAGCGGTGAAAAAATCGGCGCCGTCGGTTTGTTCGATAGTGAGGGTTCGCTGCAGCCCGAATTAATTCTGCAAGGCCGGCAGGTCAGCGGCAAATTGTCCGCTGTGATTGCGGCAGCCCACGCCAATTATCTGGTGACCCTGGCCAAAGCCGATGGCAAAACGGCGCTGGTGCTGATCGATCTCGATCAGGCCGGCATTAAAAAATCCGTGCTGCAAACCTTCGACAACAGTCGCGGCGCCGCGGCATTGGAGTTCAACGGTGCGCAGGCCGCGGTGTTGCCGGGCGATGGCCTTGCGCAGGCGAGCGAATTGCTGAACGCGCTCGCGGTCCCGCTGGCCTTCGAGCAACTTGGCGGCAGCGAAAAAATGCAGGAGGCCGCGCGCGACTACGCGCTGGAGCGACAGGCCTTCGGTCAGCCGATCGGCAAGTTCCAGTCGATCAAACACCGCATCGCCGAAATGTATTCGTTAAATCAGGTCGCCCGCGGCAACGGTCTGGTGGCGGCACTCGATCTTGCCAGCGACGGGGCGAATCTGCCGCGCAGTGCGGCGTCGGTGCGACTCGCTGCACTGAAGGCGTACGATTTCACCAGCAAGGAAGCCATTCAGGTGATGGGCGGCATGGGCGCCACCTGGGAAGTTGATTGTCATCTGCACTATCGTCGCGCGCGTTCATTGGCGCTGGAGCTGGGCAACAATCTGTTCTGGCGCGAGCGTCTGGTGCGACACCTCGAAACGGGCGGCGGGGCCAGGATCGGCAGCGCCCAGGAATCCAACGAGGTTGCCGCCTATCGCAAGCAGGTCCAGAAATTTCTGGCTCCGTACATTGCGCAATACGGCCGCGACGCACTCAAGGGCCTCAGCATGGACGATGCCTGCGCGCTCGGTCGCCAGTGGCAGGCGATCAAGGCCGACAATGGCTATGCGTGCATCAACCTCCCGAAAGAATTCGGCGGCGGTGGCGGCACGGAAATCCAGAAAATCCTTTTCACCGACGAAGAATCCAAACACGGTTTTCCGAGCACGTTCTTTGGCGTCAGTCTCGGCATGCCGATTCCAATGATGCTGCTGTACGCGACCGACGAGCAGAAGAAAAAACTCGTACCACCGGCGATTCGCGGTGAAAACATCTGGTGCCAGCTGTTCTCCGAGCCGGCGGCGGGTTCCGATCTGGCCGGCCTGCGGTTGCGCGCCACCCAGGATGGCGACAACTGGATTCTGCGCGGCCAGAAGCTGTGGACGACGTACGCGCAATACGCCGATTACGGTGTGGTGGTAGCGCGCCACGATCCCGCCGTGGCCAAACATTCCGGCCTCACGTATTTCTGGGTCGATATGCGCACGCCGGGCATAGAGGTGCGGCCGGTGAAATTGCTGTCGGGCAGTTGTGAAGTCAACGAAGTGTTTTTCAATGACGCCGTGATTCCGGACAGCTGCCGCCTCGGCAAAGTCGGCGACGGCTTCAAGCTGGCGATCCACACGCTGATGATCGAACGTTACGCGGGCATGGACGAATCCGGCTGGGGGCCATCCATCCACGACTTCATCGCCAATGCCCGCATCGCCAAGGTCAACGGCAAACCGGCGATCGAGCATGACAACGTGCGCGCCGAAATCGCCGAGTGGGCGATGGTTCAGGGCGGTCTGGGCGCGATCCAGGCCAAAGCCCTCGGGCTGATCGAGCAGGGCAAGGAACCCGGCCCGGAGGGGTCGATCTTCAAGCCGCTAATGACCAACCTGCGTCAGCGTACGTCGACGCTAGCGATCGACCTGCAGGGGCCAGCGGGCTTGGTCGATGATATCGAGCTCGACAGCCGCGATACCTTCCAACGCTCATGGATTTCGGTACCCACCTCGCGCATTGCGGGCGGCACCGATGAAACACTGGCCAACACCATCGCCGAGAAAATCCTCGGCCTGCCGCAGGACTATCGCCCGGATAAAGGGGTGCCGTTCGATCAGATCGCCAAATAGTTCCGGCGATAGATAACGGTGTTAACTGAAAGGCCGCAAGCGTGTAAGCTTGCGGCCTTTCTTTTTCACAATGCGTTCGATGGAGATAACACATGGGTCCGTTGGCAGGTTTGAAAGTCGTCGAGTTGCTGGGCATTGGCCCGGGTCCGTTCTGCGGCATGATGTTGGGCGACATGGGCGCTGAAATTATTTCGGTGGAGCGCGCCGATGCGCCGGCCAACCCGGGTGATCCGCTGCACCGCAACCGCAAGCGCGTCGTCATCAACCTGAAAACCCCGGAAGGTCTCGAAGTGCTGTTGAAGCTGATCGACAAGGCCGACGTGGTCTTCGAAGGTTATCGCCCCGGTGTCACCGAACGTCTCGGTTTTGGTCCCGACGTCTGTCTCAAGCGCAATCCGAAACTGGTCTATGGCCGCATGACTGGCTGGGGCCAGGACGGTCCGATGGCGAAAGCTGCCGGTCACGACATCAATTACATCTCGCTGACCGGTGCGTTGCACGCCATCGGTGTCAAAGGCCAGAAGCCGGTGCCGCCGCTCAATCTTGTCGGCGACTTCGGCGGCGGTGGCATGTTGTTGGCGTTCGGCATCGTCTGCGCAGCGCTCGAAGCACAGCGCACCGGCAAAGGCCAGGTGGTCGATGCCACCATGGTCGATGGCGCGGCGGCGCTGATGGCGATGTTCATCGGCATGAAAGGCCCGGGTTTCGGCAGCATTGATGAAGTCGGCGGCCACATGCTGGCGGCCGGCGCGCACTACTACGACACCTACGAGACCAAGGACGGCAAATACATCTCCGTCGGCTCGCTGGAGCCACAGTTCTACGAATTGCTGATGAAGCAGGCGGAGCTGGATCGCAGCGTATTTGCCGAATACGGCCAGCTGATGCCAAAAGATGGACCGCACGAGTGGCCGCGTCTGAAAGTCGAGCTGGCGAAAGTCATCAAGACCAAGACCCGCGACGAGTGGAGCGCGATCATGGAGGGCACCGACGCCTGCGTCGCCCCGGTACTGACGATGAGCGAGGCGCCGCATCACCCGCATATCGCTGCGCGTAAAACCTACATCGAGCTCGGGGGCACTTACCAGAACGCACCGGCACCGCGTTTCAGCCGGACTGTGCTGGATGTGCCGAAAGTGCAGGGTCCGATGAACGAAGGTGCGAAAGAGGTGTTGGCTGCCTGGGGTATCGCCGAGGCCGACATCAAAACCGTCGTCGGGGCCTGAGTCACGTTAGTGATTAACGAGTCATTTGTAATAAGTTATTCGTAACAGGTAATTGGCAGCGATAAAAAGGGCGACCCAGCGGTCGCCTTTTTGCATGAGGGTTCGTGTTACCAGCGCTCCATAAAATCGACCGGGTTTAAGGTCGGCAACGGCTTGGCCGGTGTCAGCGGGGTCCCGAGATAGACATATCCGACGATCTGTTCGTTGGCAGCGAGCCCCAGGCCCTGCTGGATAAACGGATCGTAACAATTGTCGCCGGTGCGCCAGATTGCACCGAATCCCATCGCCTGTGCCGCCAGTAACAACGTGTAGGCGCAGCAGCCCGCCGATAGGGTTTGTTCGATCGCCGGCACCTTCGGGTTGTCCTTGATGTGTGAGATGACGGCAATTACCACCGGCGCCCGCAGCGGCGCTTCGCGATTTTTTTCCATCTCCTCATTGCCTGCTTCGGGTTTGCGGCGACGCAATCCGGCGGCAAACAGCTCGCCGAGCCGGGTGCGGCTCTCCGCTTCGATGATCAGGAAACGCCACGGCTGCAGGCGGCCGTGGTCGGGCGCGCGCAACGCATAGCTGATCATGGCTTCGACGGCGGCGTGATCGGGGCCAGGTTCACCGACCCGACTCGCCGAGTTGCGGCTGGCGAGTAAAACGAGAGCTTCCATCCAAAACCACTCCTGCTTGGAAAAAGGGACGCCTATGGTAGGTGCCTCATGACCACCGGTAAATGCTTGGGCGTGCTTGCTGAAATTCCTGGGCTACAGTTAGGGGGTTCTAAAAATTACAAATTGCCCCCGTTGCCAGGAAACCCTTCATGGAGCTGTTGCCCCGCTGCCGCGATATTGCCGTGCCGTTCTACAGCGATCTGTTGCGCTCGGCGCAGGAATCGCTGCGCACGCGTCTGTTCGAGCAGGCTGAAAAAAGCGCCAGCAATGAAGACCAGCGCTGTTACTACGAAGCGATTC
>JBEVMI010000395.1:0-3615 GCA_040508685.1 Spongiibacteraceae bacterium | reverse complement strand
ATTGTTGGTCGCCCACATTTTGCCGCCGTGGGCATCGATCAAACGGCGACATACGGCGAGACCGAGGCCGAGACCGTGCACCTTGGTCGTATAAAAAGGCTGGAACACCTGCGTGACATCTTGCACCGGAATGCCGTGCCCCTGATCGCACACGCGAAATACCACGTAACCCATTCCATCGAGCGCCGTGCTGACCGTCAGACGCCGCCGGGTCGCGGCGACATCGGTCATCGCGTCGCAGGCATTGATCATCAGATTCAACAGCACCTGCTGCAACTGCACGTAGATGCCGTTGACTTTCGGCAAATCCGGTGGCAGCTCTGTCGCATAAATCACGCCGGCATTCAGCATGTCACTGCGCAGCAGGCGCACGACATCCAGCACCAGCGCGTTCGGATCGACCAGTTCCCGCCGCAGCTCGCCTTTCTTCAGCATTGCGCGCAGACCCTGGATGACTTCACCCGCGCGTTTATCGTCGGCCACGATATCGCGCAGGATCTCCCGTATTTCATCGAGATTGGGGTCTTGGTACGCCAGAAACCGCAACGCGGCCTGGGCATTGCTGAGTATCGCCGCCAGCGGCTGATTTAATTCATGCGCGAGCGAACCGGACAGCTCGCTCAACATCATCACGCGGGAAAGATGGGCGAGTTCGTTGCGCTGCTGGACAAGATCCAGTTCCGTTTGCTTGCGCTCGGACACATTCAACGAAATACCGCGCAGCACTACCGCCGCGCCAGTGCGCTCAACGCGACCGCGAGTCAGCACCCAAGTCACGCTATGGTCTGCATGAATGATGCGGTATTCACGCTGAAAACGGTTGCTATCCTTAAGCGATTGCAATGCGGACTCGCGCAGCGCAGCGCGATCCTCGACATGCACGGCACTCAAAAAGCGGTCGAAATTAATCGGTCCCACCGCGTCGAAGCCATAGAGCGTGCGCGTCTGCTCCGTCGCCCAGATCGTATCGCGATGGTAATCCCACTCCCACATGCCCACTGCCGCTGCGTCGGAAATCTGATCCATCTGTTCCTGGACCTTGCGCAATTCCGCATTGGCAGACTTCAGCTCCTCACCCAATCGGATCGAGCGGATGACGTCATTGCCCAGCTCGAAGCTGTTGGCGATCACCACCGCGAGATAACTCGGGAACATATAAAACGGTTGCGCGATGTCGCTCCAGTGCATCACCAGCGAAGACACCAGTGCGATGATCAGCGTGAGCATGAAGCTTCCGCCCACGATCACAATGCGACGACGATCGCCACCCCGCGCTCTGCGCCACGCCGTGAAGGTCGCCTCGGCAAAGTAAATAAAAAGCAGGAGCGTCGAAAGCTGCGCGATCAATTGCCACTTACTGCTAACTCCCACCGCCACCACCACCGTCTCGCCGCCCCAGATGCGCACTGGCTGCAGGTAGTCGATCGAGTCGTAATGCAGATTGGGGTCGTGCAGAAAATTAACGAGCAGCGAGAGCAATCGTAAACCGCACACCAGCCATGCCAGCCATACACGGCCGGCCCGCAGATAAACGCGGACGAAAAGCACAGCCCCGACGAAGAAGGTAAACACCGGCACGTGCAGCCAGCGCTCCAGCTGGCCGAATTGCGCAGGGGTCTGCGCGCGCATCAGAAACATTTCACCCAGGATCAGCACCGCGATCGACAACGCAATCACAACCATCGCGAGATGCGCGTAATCCCGTAAACGCTTCAACCAGATAATGGCGTGGATAAAACCAATCGCCAGACACATGCCCACAAACAGCGGCCACGCAATGGCGGTAAATCCCAGACTCATTCCGTGCTCCCGATGCGCGCGCGCCGTTTGACGGTGGCTGGTCAGATGCTGACTGGTAAAAAATGGCAGCTGATTATTTTTGCAAATTACTTTAGCCGCCAGGGCATTCGGAAACTATTGGTCCAAGGTCCAATAGTCTTACCTTAGCGCAGCCAGTAGTTTTCTAAATTAATTTCGCGTCAGATTCGGGAGATATAAATTGGCTGCGAAAATAAGGTTTGGTGTAGCCGTAATTATTGTCGCCAACCTGGCCGTCAGTCAGAGCGAGGCCGCCAACGACATCGCGAACCTGACGGTTGAGAACGATCTGTTCATCGGCAAGGACAACGGTTACACCAATGGCGCGTACCTCTCCTGGGCGCATGGGCCCGTACCCGATTTCACGCCGGACAATCTGCCGACCTGGTTATACAACCTCAGCAAATTGCTCCCTATCAGCACGATGCCTGACAAACAACGCGGCGTCAGTTATCTGATAGGACAATCCATGCAGACGCCGAGCGATCTCTCCGAGAAAGAATTGATCGTCGAAGACCCGCCCTACCTCGGCATGCTGATCTGGCAGACATCGCTGCACGCCTACGGCCAACAAGTGGCAGACACATTGTCCTTGTCACTGGGATTGGTGGGACCGGCAGCCGGCGCGGAAGCCACGCAGAAACTGGGGCACAAGCTGCTGGATTCCGAAGAGCCCAAGGGCTGGAGTAACCAGATCCATAACGAGCCGTGTTTTCGCATTAGTACCGAGCGACTGTGGCGGCTGGCCGACATGCCGGTGCATGGCAATTTCGGCTTCGATGTGATCGGCATCGGCAGCGCTGGCGTCGGTACGATCAAGAGCAATGTCGCCACCGGATTCAGTATTCGTTTCGGTCGCGACCTCGAACGCAGTTTTCCCACTGCCACCATGCTGCCCGGTCGCGAAGTGCATCCACTGGCCGGCGAGCTTGCACATAGCTGGCGGGTGTTTTTCAACGTATTGGGCGAGTACGTCGCCAACGACATCACCATCGACGGTAATACATTTCGGGACAGCCACTCCGTCCCGCTGCAACACTGGCAGGCGCAGGCCGCACTGGGCGCCGCGTTAAATTTGCAGCAATGGGCGTTCATGCTCAGCTTCGTGAAGGCTTCGGATCGGTATGAAAACCAGCGTGAAGGCGGTGACTTCGGCGCACTGAGCATCAGCTACACCTTTTAATCAGCGCAAAAATCAACGGGCAAAAAAACCGGCACTCCGGGGTAAAACGTGCCGGTTAAGGGTGGAGACCATGTTCTATCAATTGACCGTGTAACCGCGCCCGGACATACATGCGGAATAGGCGCGCTGATACGTGTCGTTGGCCGCTGCCTGCTGCTGTTGCCCCGCTTGTGCCTGCTGATTCGCCGCCTCCTGCTGACCGCGATGGCGCGCACGTTGTGCCACGCCACCGATGACCGCTCCTTTCGCCGCGGCATTGCCGACGTCGTTATCGCCAACCGCACCCACTACGGCGCCTGCCGCCGCACCCCTGAGCACGCCACCTTGCCGCATCGGCGCCGCCGGCTGTGCCGCACCGGCCTGGGCCGGGGGATTCGCCGGGTCGTAGCCCGTATTCTGTTTCGCCCACACGTAACACTCGCCGTCGTCCTTGTTCTGCTGCGCAGCCGACTGCCCCTTCGACGGATAGACAATGGGCTTTTGTGCGAAAACCGCACAGGCCAGCGGCAGCAAGGTGGCGGTTATTAACAACTGCAATTTTTTATGCATTGCGCGACTCCATCTCGTCTATGGCAGCGCGCCGATTTACCGATGGCGCCAAGCCGTGGAATTTG
>JBEVMI010000308.1:0-4188 GCA_040508685.1 Spongiibacteraceae bacterium | reverse complement strand
GACGTCGATTATTTTGTGTGCTACTTTTTTCGCGATGTCGCTCTATCGCAAATAATTAAATCGTGTTGTTCCTGAATGGTTCCGCTGGTTTCGATTTGATGATTGCGACTCTGATGACTGCAAAAAGCCGGTGTGAAACCGGTGAGCGTTTCGCGGTTTGCAGTCGCATCGAGGCAAAAATGCCTCGTATTAATTCGGCGGCGGTAATGTCGAATTAACTTACAAGATTTCGTTGAGGAGAATCACAATGCCAATCGCAAAAGCGAAAAAAGCCGTTCCTGCGGCAAAAAAACGCGGACGTCCCGCCAAATCAGTCGTAGCCAAAAAGGCGACAGTTGCCACTATCAGTGCTCCGGCCCTGGAAAAAGCCACCGAAGCGCTGGCCAAAGTACAGCAGGCCATTGCGGCCGAACGCAGCAGCGGTGTCGCACTTAAAAAAGCGGTAGTGACCGCTAAAGCCAAAGCTAAGAAATCGGCGAAGGCTGTCGATCGCAATGCGGCCAAACGCGCTGCCGCAGCGGCTGCTAAATCCGGTGCCAAGCTGCGTGCCCTGCGTCTGAAACTCGCCGATGCAAAAGCCAAACATGTCGCCGCCAAGGCGGCTGCAGCGATCAAATCAACCGATGGCATCGTGCGTAGCAAAGTGGCAAGCCAGGCTGCATCGCTGGAGAAAAAAGCCGGCGCCGATCTGGCCAAGGCCGCAGCGAAATTTGAATCCAAATTCAAGAAAAAGCGCGCTGCACTCAACGCTCGCAAGCTCAAAGCGGCAGAGAAAAAGCTGCGCACCACGCTGAAAGCGGCAGCTAAAAAGCAGTTGGCCAAAGTAAAAGCCGTGCAGAAGAAGGCGGCCGCCAAGGCCAGGATTGCGGCGCGTAAATTAGCCGTCAAAGCACGTCTGGCTGAACGCCGCGCCGCGGCCAAAGCCAAGCGCGAAGCCCGCAAAGTGGCAGCTGCGGCCAAAGCTGCAGCGCGTAAAGCAGCTGTCCAAGCCAAACGCGCGCTGAAAAAAGCACCGGTGAAAGCGGCAGTCAAAGCGCGTCGCGGACGTCCTGCGAAGGCGAAAAAAGCAGCGCCTGTAAAAGCAAAAGCGGCTGCGAAGGTAAAAGCTGCGCCAAAAACCGCCGCTAAACGTCGCGGTCGTCCGGCAAAAAAAATGTAACTCGCGCAGCACGACGAAAGCCCCGCCCCGAATTTTCGCGGCGGGGTTTTTTATGCTCACTCCAGACGCTGTAAGTCAGCGGGTGTATTGACGTTCAAAAAGTATCTGGCGTCGTCGTCGAAATCCACGGCGATGGAGTTGAGGGTGCCAAACCAGCGGCGCACGGCGTAATCACCGCGATCGAGATATGCCGCCAGCAGCGAATGCAGGTCGCTGCGCAGCAATGCGAATAAATAGTGGGCGTCGCCGCCGCTGGTGGCATAGGCGATATCGGCGGCTTGGTCTGTCAGCGCCCGCTGGAGACGCGCGCCAAGTTGTGGCGAGATCAACGGTGAGTCGCAGGGGACAAAGAGGGTGAAGGGTGTCGTGCTGAAGCGCAGTCCTGCCAGCATGCCGGCGAGCGGACCGCGGCGTTCGGAAAACGGATCGGCGAGGATTGGCAGTTGCAGCGATTCAAACAGCTCAGCCTGATTGCTGCTGATGGCGATGATGATGGCCTGATCGTGCAATTGCGCGACGACATGATCGATAAAACGTTGCCCGCGCCAAGGCAACAACGCCTTGGGCTGGTTCATGCGGCTGCTGGCGCCGCCAGCTAGAATTATCGCGGTAATGTTGCTGCCGATAGTGTTCGTAGAAGCATTCATGGGCTTTAGTGTATCAGTGTGTTTTACCTATGGCTGATGCGCGCGAATTGCTGTTGTCACACCGCGGCGTTTACCATGCGCGCTGGCCGCTGTTTGTTTTTCTTTGATGACCCCTGCATGCCCCGTCTGTTAGCGCTCGATTCCTCTACCGAAGCCTGCTCCGTCGCGTTGCTCGACGGCGATGTCGTTATCGAACGTTATGTGGAAGCGCCGCGTGAACACATGCTGCGTTTGCTGCCGATGGTCGATGAGTTGCTGGCGGAGCGCGGGCTGACGTTGCGCGATCTGGACGCTATCGCCTTTGCGCGCGGCCCGGGTTCGTTTACCGGCTTGCGTATTTGTATCGGCGTCGTGCAGGGCCTCGCCTTCGGTGCGCAACTGCCCGTGATTCCGGTATCGACACTTGCCGCACTGGCGCAAACCGGCGCGCACAGGGTGCCCGCAGGGACACACATCCTCAGCGCCATCGACGCGCGCATGGACGAGGTGTACTGGGGCTGGTTTGAAAAGCAGGCCGATGGGTTGGTGCGGTCAATCAATGACGAGCAGCTCACTGCGCCTGAACAAGTCCACAGCCAATCGGATGCCGTTCATCGCATCGGTGTCGGCAGCGGCTGGTGCTATCGCCCGCGCCTCGGCGATGCCGGTCTGGCGACAATCGATGCGACGGTGTTACCGCGTGCGAGTGCAGTCATTGCGCTCGCATTGTCGATCTGGAGTGCCGGTGGTGCGGTCGATGTGGAACAGGCGTTGCCTGTGTATTTGCGCGACAAAGTCGTTTGATGCCGTTCGCGGCCTAATTGGGGCCCGCTTAATTTGGGCCTGCTTAATTCAGGCCCGCTTAATTTAGGAGAATCCGTGGATATCGTTTTGCTGATCAAGGCCGTCATCATGGGGGTGGTGGAGGGCCTGACTGAATTCCTTCCCATTTCAAGCACCGGACATTTGATTCTCGCGGGGGCGTTGCTCGATTTCAACGACGCCAAGGCCAAACTGTTCGACATCGTCATTCAGTGCGGCGCCATCCTCGCCGTGGTCTGGGAGTACCGTCGCCGTATCGGCAGCGTCGTCGTCGGCCTGCGGTCGGATCCCAAGTCCCAGCGTTTTGTCGTCAATGTCTTTATCGGCTTTCTGCCGCTGGCCATCCTGGGGCTGCTGTTTCAGAAGCAGATCAAGGAAGTGCTGTTTGCGCCGGTGCCGGTGGCGATTGCGTTTATTGTCGGCGGCCTGATCATTCTGCTGATCGAGTGGCGGCATCGCGAGGGCCACTTCAAACCGAGGATTGCCGAGGTTGATGATCTGCGCTGGAAAGATGCATTGAAGTTGGGATTTGCCCAGGCGCTGGCGTTGATCCCGGGCACGTCGCGGTCCGGCTCGACGATTATTGGTGGCCTGTATATGGGCCTGTCGCGCAAGGCGGCGACCGAGTTTTCCTTTTTCCTGGCTATTCCCACCTTGTTTTCGGCGTCGGCCTACGAGCTCTACAAAAACCGGGCACTGTTGTCGGTAGACGATATCCCGATGTTTGTGGTTGGCCTGATTGCGGCATTTGTCAGCGCGTTCCTGTGTGTGCGCTGGTTATTGCGTTATGTGAGCCAGCACGATTTCACCATCTTTGCCTGGTATCGCATCGCGTTTGGCGTGCTGGTGCTGGCTACCGATTACTCCGGGCTGGTCAACTGGTATCCCCAGTAGCGGCGGGGCTATACTCACCATCCCTGATTTTCGGCTGCCGGCCGAGGATAGTGTCTCGTGCGAATTGGTTCCTCCCTCCCTCTGCTGCCGACCACGGTCTCCGACCGCGGTTACGGCTCGGCTCGGAGTTCGCGGCCACCCGAGGCGATTGACTCCGCTGCCGAGCAGGCGCCGCGCGGCGAAGTGACTCGCATTCGCAGCCGCGTGGCGAGCGCAGCCAGTGACCCGTCGCAAAGTTTTTCCGATCGCGATCTCCCTCAGCGCAGCCGCGATGCGCTGCAGTCGTATCAGGCGAACGGGCCGACCCTCAGCGAGCGGTTGGGGGTGGAGCTGGCCGGGATCGATGTTCTGGTCTGATGTCGTTGTCGCCGTTATCCCGCTTATCCGATCCCGCCGCAGTCCACCCTGTGTCGCCCCAAAGATTTGTCCCGTGTGAGTGATTTCATGGCTTCCGCCCCGAACCTGATCAATGACCTGCTCGCCTTCCTGAAACGTTCGCCGACCCCCTTTCACGCCACCAGCAATGTTGCCGCCGATCTGCAGCAGGCCGGCTTCGTGCAATTGCTGGAGGCGGATGCCTGGAATTTGCAGCCGGGTGGTCGTTATTACGTGTTGCGCAATGATTCGTCGGTGCTGGCGTTTGTGCTCGGCAACGATTCGCCGGTAACCGCGGGTTTGCACATGGCG
>JBEVMI010000296.1:0-9092 GCA_040508685.1 Spongiibacteraceae bacterium | reverse complement strand
GAATCGTCAGTCGCCAGCTCGATCTCGGCAGCGGCATTTGGCAAATTGAAGAAATTGGCGAATTCACTGCGCTGGATTTATCCGCGACAGCGCTGCGGCACTGTTATGGCCCGCGTTTTCAGCTGTTATTGATCGGCGCCGGCGAAATCGCGCGCTGCCTCGCCGCCATGGCGTTGATGCTCGACTACCGCGTGCTGGTGTGCGATCCGCGGCCGCAATTGATCGCGCAGTGGACCGAACCCGGCGTCGAATTGTTGCGCTGCATGCCCGACGATGCGGTGCGCGACTATTGTGCCAATGATCCGCACAGCATCGTCATCACGCTCACGCACGATCCGCGCATCGACGATATGGCGCTGATGGAAGCGCTGCGCATGCCGTTGTTTTATGTCGGTGCTTTGGGGTCGGAGCGCACCTCGGCAAAACGCCGCGAACGCCTGTTGCAGCTCGATCTCAGCCCGGCGCAGATCGATACATTGCATGCGCCGGTCGGGCTCGATATCGGCAGCAAACGCCCGCCGGAAATTGCGATCGCGATTCTCGCCGAGCTGTGTTCGCTGCGCCGTTGACGTTATGCTGGGCGCACAGTCCCGCCTGTAACTGTCTGTAACTAAAGTGCAAGACGATGCCGTTACCTTTCGCGCGGTGAAATTTTCACATTGAGTGACACGCAGAGGGATCTCGACGCGTTGGAGTTGTTGTCCGTTGAATCCTGAAATCCGGCCCGGTGCCGTAGCCGAATTAATCCGCAATCAATCGCTTCGTGTTTTCCTGCAACCGATTGCCGCGCTGCGCACGGGTGAAATTTTCGCCCATGAAGCACTGATCCGCGGCCCGGCCGGCGATCCCCTTGAGTTTCCCGACGTCATGTTTGCGATTGCGAGTCGCGACGGTGTGCGTCTGCAGCTCGAACTCGCCTGTATCGAACTCGCGTTGAAAAAAATCAGTGCGCAGCCGGTCGACGGGCATCTGTTTTTAAACCTCAGCGGCAAGGTGTTGTACAACATCGCGCGCGACTGGGGCACCGAACGCCTGGTGCGCTGGTTCGAAAAAGAAGGCGTGCCGCTCAGCAAGCTGGTTATTGAAATCACCGAACACGATCGCATCGCCGATATTGACGGTTTGAAATTGATGATCGATGCATTGCGTGCACGCGGCATCGGCTTTGCGCTCGACGATTTCGGCGACGGCCATTCCAGCCTCCGGTTGTGGGCCGAAATCCAGCCGACCTTCGTCAAGATCGACAAATTTTTTACCGCCGATCTGATGACTTCGCATTACAAGGTGCGCACGCTGAAAGCACTCGGGCTGCTGTCGGAAATTCTCGGCGGTACGCTGGTGGCCGAGGGCATCGAAGACGAATTTCAACTCGCGGTGGTGCGTGATCTCGGCATCGGTTTCGGCCAGGGTTATTTTCTCGGCCGACCCGCTGCGGAAGCGGCGACGGCGCTTACCTTGCCGGCGATGGAAGCGATCGCCAGCCGCGAAATTGCCGTGCTCGCGCAGAGTTCGGCGGCGGTGCCAAAAAATATTTCGGCGGAACGGCTGTTGATCCATGCGCCGTCGGTGGCACCGGATATTCCCAACGAACAGGTGCTGAACCTGTTTCTCGAAAAACCGGAACTGCACGCGGTCGCGGTGGTGGAGGATCGGCGTCCGGTGGGGCTGATCACGCGGCGCACCTTCATGGATAATTTTACGCACGGATTTAACAAGGAGCTGTTTGCGCGCCGACCGTGTGCGATGTTCATGGATGCCGAGCCGCGCATTCTCGAGGTCACGGCCGATCTGGCGACCATGATCGCGATGCTGACCTCCGCCGATCAGCGTTACCTCACCGATGGTTTTATCGTCGCCGACGCCGGCATTTATCTCGGCCTGGGTACCGGCGAACAGTTGGTGCGCACGGTCACTGAACAGCGTATCGAAGCGGCGCGCCACGCCAACCCGCTGACTTTTCTGCCCGGCAATATTCCGATCAGCGAACATATTGCGAAACTGCTCGGCAGCGGCAATACCTTCTGCGCGGCGTACTGCGATCTCAACCACTTCAAACCGTTCAACGATCAATACGGCTATTGGCGCGGCGACGAGATGATTCGGCTGCTCGCCACCGTGCTGGTGTCATCGGTGGACAGTCGGCTCGATTTCGTCGGCCACGTCGGCGGCGACGATTTCGTGGTGTTGTTTCAGAGCGTGAATTGGGAGCTGCGCTGCAAGCAGATCATCGCCGGCTTTAACACGCGTGCACGCGATCTGTTCGACGAGGAAGCCCTGTTGCGCGGCGGTATCGAATCCGAGGATCGCGAAGGCAATCCGACCTTCTTCCCGCTGACGACGCTGGCGATCGGCGCCGTGGAAATCAACCCCGGTACTTACCAATACGCCGAGGATGTGGCGACTGCCGCGGCAGCGGCGAAACGCAAGGCAAAACGCCTGAAGCTGGGGTTTGCGCGGTAACACCCGCCGCGCACCAGGCCCGCCGCGAGTTCTTACGAAATCATTACAGATGCATACAACACGCGCGCTTTTCAGCGAACACGGTTTTCATCGTTGCTGCGTGCTGGCATGCTGCCGCGAGTTTGCGAGCCGGGCGTCACGTTAGCCCCGGCGCCGCTGTTTCCCCCAATTTTTCGCCAAAGGTTTTTGCGCAATGACCCATGCTTCCGCTGCAGAAAAAATCGATTTCGCGCGTCCGCTCGCCGGTGTCCGCGTACTGGAAATGTCGGATGGCAAGGGCGAGATGTCTGGCCGGATGCTGGCCGATCTCGGCGCTGATGTGGTGTTGGTCGAACCGCCGCAGGGCGTGAGCACGCGCCGGCAGCCGCCGCTGGTTGAAAATGTCAGCCTGTATTTCGCCAGCCATAACGCCAATAAACGCAGCGTTGCGCTGGATCTGAATCTGCCGGCGGATAAAACCCGGTTTCTGCAACTGGTGGACGCCGCCGATATCTTTATCGAAACCACGCGCCCGGGCACGCTCGAACAACTGGGCCTTGGGGTGCCGTCGTTGCATCGGCGCAATCCGCAACTGGTGGTGGTGTCGATCAGCGATTTCGGCCAGACCGGTGCGTTCCGCGATTTTGTCGCCACCGAATTTGTGCAGGACGCCATGGCCGCGATCCTGTGCCGCTCGGGCCTGCCCGGTTCCGATCATCCGCCGCTGCTGCCGCCGGGATCGCTCGCCTATGAAACCGCGTCCGTGCAGGCGGCCTGGGTGGCGATGCTGGCGTATTGGCAGCGCCTGCAGATCGGCGTCGGCGACCATCTCGATTTTTCGATGTACGAAGGCATCGCGCAGATTCTCGACCCGGTGCTCGGCGTCACCGGCAGCGCTGCGGGCGGCAAGAGCATCATGCAGATGGCCGAATCGCGCGGCCGTCCCAATGCCGGCCACCTGTATCCGATCTTTGCGTGCAAGGACGGTTATGTGCGCATGTGCATCCTCAACCCGCGCCAGTGGCAGGGCATGAGCGAATGGCTCGGCGCCGACCACCCGTTCACCGATCCGGCGTACGGCAATCTGATGAAGCGCATGCAGTCGATCAACGAAATCATCGCGCTGATCGCCAAGCTGACTGCGACCATGACGCGCCGCGAAGTTGTCGCTGGCGGCCAGCAGCGCGGTATTCCGGTGGCGGAACTGGCGATGCCGTTCGAAGTGCTGAAGGACGAACATTTTCGTGCGCGCGGTGCATTTGCGTCGCTGCCGATCGCGGCTGGCATCACCGGTACGGTGCCGTCCGGCTATCTCGAAGTGGACGGCCAGCGCGCCGGCATTCGCGCCGCGGCGCCGGCGATAGGCGCGCACACCGATGAGGTGCTGACGCAGTGGCAACCGCGCGCAAAATCCACGCTCGCTTTCACCACCGGTTCGCAGCGCCGCCCGCTGGCCGGCCTGCGTGTGCTCGACCTCGGCGTCATCGTCGCCGGTGCCGAGCTGGGCCGCATTCTGGCCGATGCTGGCGCCGAAGTGATCAAGGTCGAAAACCGCGCGTTTCCCGACGGCGGCCGCCAGTCGAGCACACCGACGCTGGTGAGTTTTTCGTTCGCGCAAGGGCATCGCGGCAAGGAAAGTCTCGGCATCAACCTGCGTTCGCCGAAAGGCATCGAGCTGTTCAAACAGCTCGCCGCAAAGTCGGACATGATCCTGTCGAATTTCAAGCCGGGCACGATGGAATCGCTCGGGCTCGGCTACGACGTCATCAGCCAGATCAATCCGCGCATCATCATGGCGGACAGCTCCGCGCTCGGTAACACCGGGCCGCTGGCGCGTTCGATGGGCTACGGTCCGCTGGTGCGTGCATCGAGCGGTCTCTCGGGCCTCTGGCGGTATCCGCATATTGACGGCAGTTACTGCGACGCGCTGACGATCGCCCCCGACCATTTCGCTGCCCGGGTGTCGGCGATCGGCATCCTCGCGCTGCTGGCGCGGCGCCAGCAGAGTGGTGCGGGCGGCACGGTCAGCGTGTCGCAGGCAGAAACCATTCTCACCGCACTCAGCACGGAGTTCCTGCGCGAATCGCTGCAGCCGGGTTCGATCAAACCGCGCGGCAACGACGACGAGTTCACCGCACCCAATGGCGTATTTCCGTGCGCTGGCGACGACGAATGGTGTGTGATTTCGGTGCGCGACGACCGCGACTGGGAAAATTTTTGCAACGCCATAGGCCGCAATGATTTGCGCGACGACCAGCGTTTCGCGACGGTAGCCGGACGGGTTGCGTTGCGCCCGGAAATCAATGCGCTGGTGACGGCGTGGACTTCGCAACACACACCTGAATTCGTGATGACGACCTTGCAGGCGGCGGCAGTGCCGGCGGGAAAAATGTTTCGGCTGTCCGAAATCGATGGCATCGAACATCTGCGCAGCCGCAATTTCTTCCGGACGCTTCAGCAGCCGGGCCACGCCGAAGCCTGGCCGACGGAAAACGCGCCGGTGTTGTCGCTGAATATGCCCGACCCCGATATTCGCCCGGCGCCGGCGCAGGCCGAACATACGCGGCAGGTGATGAGTCGCGTGCTCGGCTTCGACGCGGATTTAATTCAGCAACTGATCGACGCGGGCGATCTGGAAGAAGCGGCGCGGGCCGAGGTTTAACGGGTTGCGTTCAACCGGCGCGGCGATTTTCGATAGGTACAGGAAATAATATCCGTGCAATTTCGGCGGGATCGATCACGCGTTTGATCAGATCGAATTGTGTTTGCGCGTGTGGGTAATGCCGCGTCAGATAATGCAGCCATTGTTTGATGCGGCCGTGACGGTTGCGGGGGAGCACATGCTGCTCCAGCGTGATCCAGAATTGCTGCAGTAAATCGTTCAGCTCCGGCCACGCCGGCATGACCGCGCGATCGCCGCGAATCATCAAGGCCAGCGCCGGATTTGCGACGATGCCGCGCCCGATCATGATGTCGTCGCAGCCGGAAATTTCCACGCAGCGGCGCGCGTCGTCGGCAGTCCAGATTTCGCCGTTGGCGACAAGCGGAATTGCCACGCTCTCGCGAATTTTCGCAATCCATTCCCAATAGGCGGGCGGTTTGTAGCCGTCCACTTTCGTGCGCGCATGCACGACAATTTCTGCGGCGCCACCGTCGGCCAATGCCTGCGCGCACGCCACCGCAAATTCAGGTGTTTCATAGCCGAGGCGCATTTTTGCAGTGACGGGCACCTGCACCGGCACGGCTTTGCGCACGGCGGCGACGATGGTGCGCATCACTTCGGGTTCTTTCAGCAAGATTGCGCCGCCGCCGTGGCGATTGACGGTATTGGCGGGGCAGCCAAAATTAATATCGATACTGAGCGCGCCGAGTCGGGCCAGTTTGGCGGCGTTGTCCGCCATGCAGATCGGATCGCTGCCGAGGATTTGCACGCGCACCGGCACACCCGAAGGTGTGCGACAGCCATGCTTCAACTCCGGCACCACGCGATAAAACGCGCCGCGCGGCAGCACGGTATTGGTGATGCGGATAAATTCGGTTACGCACAGATCGATGCCGCCATCAGCTCCGGCGATACGTGTCAGCGTGTCACGGAGGATATGATCGAGAAGCCCTTCCATGGGGGCGAGCAGGATGCGCATAAGGGATGAAACGTTGTCAGCGGGCAGGGGCGGCAGTATAACGAAATCAATATTGGGATTTCGGCAGCCGCACCACTAAACCATCGAGCGCCTGCGTAATCGTTATTTGGCAGCCCAGTCGGCTGCCCGGCTCCGGATCGATAACACACTCGAGCATGCCTTTCTCCGCTGCCGAAGCCGGTTCGACTTTGCCGATCCAGCTTGCATCGACATAACAATGGCAGGTCGCGCAGGCGCAGGCGCCACCGCATTCGCCCTCGATGCCTGCGATGTCGTTATTGCGCGCGGCCTGCATGACATTGGTGCCAGCGGCTACATGAACCTCCTGCTCGGTTCCATCGACGGCTATAAACTTGACTGACGGCATAACACCTCCTTCGAGCTTGATCAGACTTGGCATGCATTCAATAAAAAGCGGCGCCGCATTATCCCGGCGCGAGTGTTGACAAGCCCTAACTGGGTAAAGCCGCTACATTGGCCCGCGCCACGTGCAGTTTTTTATAGCTGTCGATCAGGCGCTGGTGCCGGTCGAGCCCCTCCAATTTAATACTCGTCGGCGTTAAGCCGAAGAAGCGCACGCTGCCGTCCACTGATCCCATCACCGCGTCCATCCGTGGATTGCCAAACATGCGGCGGAAATTGACCGCGTAATCGTCCAGTTCGAGGTCGTCGTCGAGCAGCACCTCCAGCACCACATTCAAGGCCTGATAAAACAAGCCGCGCTCGACCGTGTTGGTGTTGTATTGCAGGAATATTTCCACCAGCTCTTTCGCCGCTTCAAATTGTTGCAGGGCCACGTAAATCAGCAACTTCAATTCCAGAATCGTCAGCTGGCCCCAGGCGGTATTGTCGTCAAATTCGATGCCGATCAAGGTGGGTATGTCGGTGTAATCATCCAGCTCACTGTCTTCCAGACGTTTGACCAGTTTTTTCAGGCTGGCATTGTCGAGATGATTGAGGTTCAAGATATCGGCGCGGAACAACAGCGCCTTGTTGGTGTTATCCCAGATCAAATCTTCCACCGGATAAATTTCCGAATAATCCGGCACCAGAATGCGACAGGCCGGTGCGCCTAAATGCTCATACACCGCCATGTACACTTCTTTGTCCATGTCTTCGAGAATGCCGAACAGCGTCGCAGCTTCCTCGGCATTGGCGTTTTCACCGTGGCCGGACTTCCTGTTACTGGTCTCTTTGTTACAAGTGAAGTCCCACTCCACAAAATCGAAATCGGCCTTGGCACTGAAAAAACGCCACGACACTACACCGCTGGAATCAATAAAGTGCTCAACAAAATTATTCGGCTCAGTCACGGCCTCACTTTGAAAAGTGGGCTGAGGTAAATCGTTCAGGCCTTCAAAACTGCGACCCTGCAGCAATTCCGTAAGACTGCGTTCCAGCGCTACCTCAAAGCTTGGGTGCGCCCCGAACGAGGCAAACACGCCGCCAGTACGCGGGTTCATCAAGGTGACGCACATCACCGGGTACACTCCGCCCAGCGACGCATCCTTCACCAGCACCGGAAAACCCTGCTCTTCCAGCCCCTGAATAGCGGCCAGAATACCGGGGTATTTCGTCAGTATTGCTTGCGGCACATCAGGCAGAGCGATTTCACCTTCCAGAATTTCGCGTTTTACCGCGCGCTCGAAAATTTCCGACAGGCATTGCACCTGTGCTTCAGCCAGCGTATTGCCGGCACTCATGCCATTGCTGAGGAAGAGGTTGTCGATCAGGTTGGACGGGAAATACACCACCTCGCCGTCCGACTGTCGTACATACGGCAGCGAACAGATGCCGCGCTGCACATTGCCTGAGTTGGTGTCGACCAGATGCGAGCCGCGCAACTCGCCATCGGGGTTGTAAATCTGCAGACAGTGCTCGTCGAGAATTTCGGCCGGCAGCGCATCTTTGGGGCCTGGCTTGAACCAGCGTTCGTTCGGGTAATGCACAAACGCCGCGTTGGCGATGTCTTCCCCCCAAAACTGATGGTTGTAGAAATGATTGCAGCTCAGTCGTTCGATAAATTCGCCCAGCGCTGACGCCAACGCGCCTTCCTTGGTCGCGCCCTTGCCATTGGTAAAACACATCGGCGAGTGCGCATCGCGAATGTGCAGCGACCACACATTCGGAACAATATTGCGCCACGAAGCGATTTCAATCTTCATGCCCAGGCCGGCCAAAATTCCCGACATAGTGGCGATGGTTTGCTCCAGCGGCAGATCCTTGCCCGGAATATAAGTGCTCGCCTCTGAATTAGAAGCGGGCATCAGCAACGCCTGAGCATCGGCATCCAGATTTTCCACCTCCTCAATCACAAACTCCGGCCCGGTTTGCACGACTTTTTTCACGGTACAACGGTCGATGGAACGCAAAATGCCCTGGCGGTCTTTAACGGACATATCCGCCGGCAACTCGACCTGAATTTTAAAAATCTGCTGGTAGCGATTTTCCGGATCAACAATGTTGTTCTGCGACAGCCGAATGTTATCGGTGGGAATCTGGCGGGTTTGGCAGTACAACTTCACAAAGTAAGCCGCACACAAAGCCGATGAAGCCAGAAAATAATCGAATGGACCCGGTGCCGAGCCATCGCCCTTGTAGCGGATAGGTTGATCGGCCACCACCGTGAAGTCATCGAACTTGGCTTCAAGACGAAGGTTGTCGAGAAAGTTGACCTTGATTTCCATGCAGGGTTACCACAATAACGAGCAAAAGGATTTAGCCGCTATTATCCGGTTTTTCCGGCCCGAATCTTGTGCTTTTCAGCGCCGGCCGCGGACGGCCCCACGTTACCCTCTGCAGCAACCAACCTCACTTGTGCAGGATTGTTGTTACTTACTCGGGGCCAGGCAAGCATTGGGCTTGGAGCATTCCTGGAGCATTTATCGAATCACACTGGAATGCTGTGTGCGATGAGGCCCAGCTCAGCGGTGTTGATAAGCAGTTTTTCTGGAGGCGCCAGTTTTTGAATCCGTTTTTGCTTGAGAAGTAGGGCTTTCAGCTGGCGTGGAG
>JBEVMI010000292.1:0-3338 GCA_040508685.1 Spongiibacteraceae bacterium | reverse complement strand
GACCACCAGCACATTGCGCGCGAGATCTTTCTCGGCGACGTACCACGGCTCCTCACTGGCGCCGTGCACGCCGCCGATCCCCAATCCCTGACGCTGACCGATCGTGTGGTACATCAGCCCGTGGTGTTCGCCGAGCGCGCGGCCATCGACATCTTCGATAACGCCGGGCTGTGCCGGCAGATAACGCTGCAGAAAATCCTTGAAGCGGCGTTCGCCGATAAAACAGATACCGGTCGAATCCTTTTTATCGTGGGTGACGAGCTGATGTTTGCGCGCAATCTCGCGCACGGTCGCTTTCGGCAATTCGCCAACTGGAAATAAGGTTTGCGCGATTTGGGCGCCGCCAACGGCATGCAGGAAATAACTTTGGTCCTTGTTGCCGTCGAGGCCTTTTAACAATTCAGCGGAGGTCGCGGTGCTGCGATTGCGCGCGTAGTGGCCGGTCGCAATGAAGTCGGCGCCGAGCACCATCGCGTAATCCAGAAACGCTTTGAATTTGATTTCCTTGTTGCAGAGGATGTCCGGGTTCGGCGTGCGTCCGGCTTTGTACTCGGCGAGGAAATGTTCGAATACGCGATCCCAGTATTCGGCGGCAAAATTGGCGGTGTGCAGTTTGATGCCGAGGCGATCGCAGACCTGCTGCGCATCGGCGAGATCGTCTTTCGCGGTGCAGTATTCGGTGCCGTCGTCTTCGTCCCAGTTTTTCATGAACAGGCCTTCGACGTGATAGCCCTGTTCTTGCAGCAATACCGCAGCCACGGAGGAGTCGACGCCCCCTGACATACCGACAATCACGTGCTTGCTGCTCACAACGGCATCTCTCAACCAAAAATCATCGACAAAGGATAACGGTGACCGGCGAGGTATTGTTCGATCACTTGCGGTACCAGCGGACTGCGCATGCGTGCCGACTCCGCGCGAATTTCTTCCGGTGTCATCCAAACCGCGCGGACGATACCTTCATCGAGTTTGCGCGTAGCGTCGTGCACAATCGGTTTGCCATGAAAAGCGGTGCGGTAATAGGTGATGCCATTGCTTGCCGCGGTGTAGAGGCCGATGCCGACGATGCCTTCGATTTCTACCGTCCAGCCGGTTTCTTCGAGTGTTTCGCGCACGGCGCCTTCGATCAGGCTTTCATTGGGGTCGAGATGGCCCGCCGGCTGGTTGAAGACCAGCTTCCCGTCCTCGAATTCCTCGACCAGCAGAAAGCGGCCGTTGTCTTCGACCACGGTGGCGACGGTGACATGTGCATACCAATCCATACAGGCTGCCTGCGTATTCAAAGGCCGGGCATTATACGCGGCGCGTTGGTCCGGGGCGCGCTATCCCCGGTTTTGCTGCGCCGCGGCGAAATCGAGGCCGGGTTGCGGACATCACGGGGGGTTCCTGGCGCCACTGGCCGGGCTGCAGATTATTCAGCGTCCAATCGCCAATGGCGGCGCGCACCAGCCGCAGCGTCGGCAGGCCAACCGCCGCGGTCATACGACGCACTTGCCGGTTGCGGCCTTCAGTAATCGTGATCGCCAGCCAGTGGTCGGGGACGTTCAAGCGCATGCGGATCGGGGGATTACGGGGCCAGATCTCCGGCTCGGCGATCAATTCGGCCTGGGCGCGCAGGGTCGGGCCGTCATTAAGCAGCACGCCGCATTGGAGTTTGGCGATGGCGGCTTCGTTCGGGGCACCTTCGACCTGTACCCAGTAGGTCTTCGGCAATTTTTTGGTCGGATGCGCGATACGGTGTTGCAGCGCGCCGTCATCTGTCAGCAGCAACAAACCTTCGGAATCGTAATCGAGGCGGCCGGCAGGATATACACCGGGCACGTCGATAAAATCCGCCAGCGTCTGTTTGTCTCCGCTCGGTGAAAATTGCGACATCACGCGGAATGGCTTGTTGAATAGGATCAGTTGGCTCACGAGTTTTACCGAATCTTTGTGAAAAAACAAAACCATCGCCAGTAAAAAGCCCCGGTTTGTGGCCGGGGCTTTACGCTATTGCTCAGTCGGCGGCAACGATCAACCGTTAACCCTTGGCAATGGCCGCGAGTGCTGCGTTGAACGTCGCGCTCGGACGCATTGCTTTCGCGACCAGCTCGCGGTTCGGGTAATAGTAACCGCCGATATCCACCGGCTTGCCTTGCGCCGCGTTCAGCTCGTCGACGATTTTGGCTTCGTTGTCGGTGAGGGTTTTCGCCAGCGGTGCAAAACGCGCCTGCAGCGCGGTGTTTTCGGTTTGCTCGGCCAAGGCTTGTGCCCAATACAGCGCCAAGTAGAAATGGCTGCCGCGGTTGTCGAGTTCACCGACTTTGCGCGACGGCGACTTGTCGCTGTCGAGGAACTTGCCGTTGGCCTGATCCAGCGTCTTGGCGAACAGTTTCGCGTTGGTGTTGTTGGTGATATTGCCGAAATGATCCAGCGATTCGGCCAGCGCGAGGAACTCGCCGAGCGAATCCCAACGCAAGTGACCTTCTTCGACGAATTGTTGTACGTGTTTCGGTGCCGAGCCGCCAGCGCCGGTTTCGAACAGGCCACCGCCATTCATCAACGGCACGATCGACAACATTTTCGCGCTGGTGCCGAGTTCCATGATCGGGAACAGATCGGTCAGATAATCGCGCAGCACATTGCCGGTGACGGAGATGGTGTCTTTGCCATCGCGAATGCGCGACAGCGATAGTTTGGTGGCTTCAACCGGCGACAGGATTTGAATATCGAGGCCGCTGGTGTCGTGATCTTTCAGGTAGGTTTTTACCTTTTCGATCAACTGCGCATCGTGGGCGCGGGCCGAGTCCAGCCAGAACACAGCGGGTGTGCCGGAGGCGCGGGCGCGATTGACGGCGAGTTTGACCCAGTCGCGAATCGGCGCGTCTTTGACTTGGCACATGCGCCAGATATCGCCAGTTTCGACGTTTTGTTCCAGCAGGACTTTGCCGCTTTCATCGCTGACACGGACGACGCCAGCGGTGGCGATGTGAAAGGTCTTGTCGTGTGAGCCGTACTCTTCGGCAGCCTGTGCCATCAGGCCGACGTTGGGCACGCTGCCCATCGTCGACGGATTGAATGCGCCATGCTGTTTGCAATCATCGATCACCACCTGATAAACGCCGGCGTAACAGCGGTCGGGGATCATTGCCATGGTGTCGTGCAGTTTGCCGTCGGTGCCCCACATTTTGCCGGAGTCGCGAATCATGGCGTGCATCGATGCATCGACGATGACGTCGCTGGGGACATGCCCTGCAAGTTGGCGTCATTTTCATATTGCCGGGATAGTGAAAGAATACATACTTTCTTTTCTTTGACCTGGTCAACCACAACGATTTCAATGTCGTCGACTTCACCGA
>JBEVMI010000422.1:0-9865 GCA_040508685.1 Spongiibacteraceae bacterium | reverse complement strand
CGCCGCCGTTTTAAAACCGTCGTTTTACAAAAAGAACGTCGAACTGCTTTATTTATCCAGCCAGTCGGCAAACGGCGACTGCAGATCCAGATCGATCGGACGCTCAAAACCCGGCACGCCGATGTGGTGTGGTGCCAACGTCAGGTCCGTGCCATCCAGCACGTTGTGATCGAATTTATAAATCAGTTTAAATTCACCGGCGCAGGCCGCGTCGTCGTACTGCTGCGCACGCGCACGTACGATTTCATTGCGACTGCGATATTCCTTCATCCGCTGCACGCCGTGGCGTTTTTCCAGCATGCGCTGTGCGATATGCGGTGCCAATACTGGCGCCGATGCGTTATTGCCGCCGAAGCCTTTGGCGTTTAACACCGCCACATCCATGCCCTCGGCACCGACTTCGATATGTTCGCTGCCGATGCGCAGATTGCTGTCGTGCACATCGCTGGCGACGTGATCGATGGTGTGAATGCCGGGAATCCAGCCGTCGGCCCATACGCCCAGCGTCGTCACCAGCTGATCGGCCGGCGCCACGCCCATGCTATGACCGAGATAAGATTTGATCGCTGCCACCGGCCATTTGTCGATACCGAACAATTTCGCCGATTCGTTGAGAATGTGCGATTCGGTGACGCGATTCTGCGGCGTGCTGGTGCCGTGCGCCTGCACGAACGAACGCCGCCGCACCGATTCCTCACCCACTACTGCGCGCGCCGCGGCCAATGACTTGGCGACCGTGATGTAATTGCCGACACCCGGCGACGAGATCGATTTTTTAAAACCATCGGCATTGACGAACACATCGGTAACCGCGCCATAAACCGTGGCACCGAGCTCCAGCGCGAGCTCGTCGTCCATCAGCACAACGTAGTGCGCAGCTTCGGCGATGGTGAAACCGCAGTTGGTCGAGAACGGCCGGCTGGCGCGCCGGTAATCCGGTACCAGCAGCTGCGGATCGAGTTCGAGCAGCCCCTTATCGGTGGCGAGTGCACCCATCGCCGCAAAACCTTCAATGACATCGGGCAGGATCGGCGCCTCCGTGGAACCGACCACAACCACGCGCGCACGACCGAGGCGAATATCGTCCAGTCCCTGGCGCAGGCTATAAAGGAACGTGGCGCAGGCACCGGCATTGCCGCCGGTGTGACCGACATTGCCGAGCACATAGGCATTGATGAAATCCGCGGACATTTCCGGCAGGCCGAACGGCAGTTGTTTCGAGGTTACGCGTTTGCCGCGGTAGCGCCCGCCGAGCAGGCCGCCATTGCCGTTCTCATCCTGCTGCGTCATCGCGTTACCGGCGTAACAGCCGATCTGATCGGGGGCGACGTGCTGGCAAATCGTCTCCCAGTCGATGCCCATACACCCCAACGCATCGGACATCGCGAATATCGCCATCTCCATACCGCGCGGGTGGCTGCGCGAGGGATAGAGTTTGCCCGGCGCAAAACCGGTCGGCAGCTGACCGGCAGCTTTGGCACCAATCTCCTCGAAGTCCGGCACCAGAAACTCGCTCCCCCCGTCGATATCGACGCGCACCAAACGGCCGTCGAGATCGGTCACGGTCCAGTTCGGCGGGATAACACTGGGCAGGTTGCGGGATTTGGTCACCAGACTCACCGGTCCGCCATTGCTCTCGACCGGAAAACGGCGATTCAGCGGCACCTTGGCAGGATCGAACCAGTCGTTTTCGATGCGGCGAATCAGCGTGTGATCGAGGATGAACTGGCGATCATCGGCACTGGCCAGCGGGCGGTTCATCAGTGCCGCCAGCGATTGCAGCGTGCGCTGCGCGACCGGCTGGCTCAGCGTGTCAAACACCAGCCGGCGATAGCTGTGGTTAAAGGAGCTGCGACCCGCCGCGTTGACGCCGCCGTACGCGACGATCAAAGGTAGTCTGGACATCACAATTCCCCGCTATCTCATTTACCGACAAAGATTTTTCAGCCCATTGCAGACTGCCCATACCGTCATTGTAGAGAGATACGACTGGGATATACTGGCCATACTCGCCATTAATCAGGATTTTTTGGCCAACCTCACACTAAATTAAGGACAACCTGCGACATGGTTCATATCAGCCTGCTCGCACTGCCAGACGCCCTCGCCTCCAGTCTGACGCTGCCGCTCGAGATGTTCACCGCCGCCGATCAATTGGCGCGGGCCGATCGGCGTCACCTCGCGCCCAATCGTGTGGCGCTCGACCATGCCGTGATCGGCATCAATGCTGGTCATGTCAGCACTGTCGGCGGCCTGACCTTGAAAACGGATGCCAACTGGCGCGACCTCGGGGCCACCGACTTGCTGATACTGCCGGCACTGTGGCGCAACCCGCGCATCCATCTGCACCGCTATCCGGAGTTGCTGCCATGGCTACGCGATCTGGCGCAGCGCGGCACGCGTATCTGCGCGGTTGGCACCAGCAGCTTTTTTTTGGCGGAGGCCGGCCTGCTCGATGGTCTTCCAGCCACCACACACTGGTTTTATCTCGATGAATTCGCGCGCAGCTATCCCCAGGTTTTATTGAAACGTCACCATCTGATCACTGAAGCCGATGGCATTTTCTGCGCCGGCTCGGTCAACTCGGTGGCAGATCTCAGTATCCATTTCATTGAGATGTTTTACGGCCAGCGCATCGCGCGCGGCGTCGAAGCGCAATTTTCTCCGGAGATCCGTCGACCTTTCGAAAGCAATGTATTTAATTCGGAAAGTCCCGACGTGCACGATGACGAATTGGTGATTGAAGCGCAGGACTGGCTGCGCACGCACCACGCCGAAGAAATCCACATCGCCGCACTCGCACGGCAGCTAGAGACCAGCCTGCGATCGTTAAATCGCCGCTTTCGTTTCGCTACAGGGATGACACCTCTCGCGTATCTGCAGCAACACCGGCTCGATACGGCGCGCGACCTGCTGCGCACCAGCAACCTGTCGATTGCAGAAGTTGCACTCGAAGTGGGCTATCAGGACAGCGGTTATTTTTGTCGATTGTTCAAGCAGACCATGAAACAGACGCCACGCGAATATCGGCAAGCCGTGCGCGGCAAGTTATTTTCTCTGAAGTGACCGCGACAGCGGCGCAGAAATGTAAACGAATTCAGCCAATTTTCGGCCAGCCTAATTCGATTATTAAAATCTCACACAACTTAAAATTAAAAAATATTCATCTGTACGATTGCTTTCAATCCGTGCGGCAATATGTTTGACATCGTCAGCGTGGTTGCATACTCTCTGATTCAACCGTACCAAACTGCTTTTCGGACCACTCAGTCCCAGCCATTACGCTCCCGTTTTACCCAAGACTAAAGCGTCTGATGAGTGTTCGCCAAACAAAAAACATATCGTCGGAATGTTTTCGTTGCATTACTGTCGTATTCACAAGAAAACCAGACGGTACGATTAACAGCAGTGCGATTAATTCAAGCAACCTGCGAATCAGAATTATCAATTGGCTGTATCGCGATTACCCCTTTCGGGCACGACGCCCAGGATTAGATTTTTTAGCACGACAAAACGGTAGTGCGACAAAACAGTAGTACCGCTAATCAAAAGAAACCCACAAATCGTTAGATTTATCTTTCCACCTCTTTCTTGGTTGTGTCTGTACATTATGCAAACAACAGTCAAATGGTTTAACGTCAGTAAAGGTTATGGCTTTCTGGAAAACGGCACGGGTCCGGACATCTACGTCAACGCCAAGAGTCTGCGCGGCACCGACAAGATGAACACCGGTGATCTGGTCGAATTCGAATGCCATGTTTTCGAGGGCAAACTGGTGGCACGGCATGTCCGCCAGGTACGTCGCGAAGGCAATGCCCCAATTGCTGCGAAGAGCAATGGCAACTCGCACAACAGCGACACCTTTGGCAACCGTGAGCAGCATCCCGGTCGCCTGCAGCAGCCGCGTTTTGTCATGCAGTGATTGATGGCAAAGCCCGGCTCGCAGTAGACGCTTGGGATATGGCGCAAGCCGAAGTATTGAAATTGGATTGCCGAAGTTAGCGCAGCAATGGATTTACCCAGCGCATCAACGGGCCGGTGAAACGTACCGGCCCGGCTACCGCCGCCAGACAAATACATTCGCCATTTTGCGCAGCGATCGGTCGATGTGGCTGATTCGGTTCGCGCACCAGAAAATCCCCGCTGCTATAAACTCCCGCCTCGTCGGAAAATGAACCCCGCAACACCAGCGTCAACTCACTGCCGGAATGATCGTGAGTCGCGACACTACCGCCCGCGCCGATACGATGCAGGGCCACCTGATACTGCTCGTCACCGACATCGAGCGCCGCAATGCGCAGCGACGGCAACGCACGCGACCACGTCAGACGGTCGTAACCACGCGACACCCACTGCCGCAGCGGCGTCGGGATATCGCTATCGACAGCGCCAACAACCGTGTTGTGGATGACAGGCAATACTGTCGCCGCAGGCTCACTATCGATTTTTGCGAAAATCGCCTGCAATACCGAATCGCCAATCGGCATGCTGCCGATTTCGGTCAATAGTGCACCACCTACGCGCTGCATCGCAGCCACCTGATTCCGACATGCGATACACAGCGCCATATGCGCGGCCACACACAAAGCAGGGCCAACGCTCAGCGAACCCGCTGCATACTGTTCCAGCCACTCGTAGTCGGGATGGTGTTTCATAAATGGTCCTGACGATCGATCATCAATTGCAGGCGCTGCATTGCCAAACGAATTCGCGACTTAACCGTGCCCAGCGGCAGTGCCAGTTCAGCGGCAATTTCACTGTGGGATTTGCCTTCGATAAATGCCATTTGCAGCGCCTCGCGCTGGGCCAGCGGCAAACTGACGAGCGACTCGCGCACGCGCTCTTCGGTCACGTGCTGCTGCAGGGTTTGCAAGGGTCCGGGGCTTTCGTCTTCCAGCGGCCAGATATCGTCGATATCAACCAGACCGCGGTGCCGATTGAGCTTGCGCAGCAGGTCGATACGTTTATTGCGGGCGATGGCAAAAATCCAGGTGGCGGCACCGGCTTTGGCAGGATCGAAACTGCCGGCCTTGCGCCAGATGGTGATCATGACCTCCTGCACCAATTCATCGGCGAATTGACCGGAGCGATCGGGAATCACGGTGGAAAGGCCAAATGCCTTCAACTGCGGCGCGAAATGATGGAACAGACGCGCGAACGCCTGCCGGTCTTGCGCTGCCACCTGCAGCAACAACGGACCCCAGCTGTCCTCGTCGGCGGTCAAGGCCTCCTGCGAACCCGTCATGGCTTTGGCTTTTCTCACGGCAGCTAACTCGATGACAGCCATAGTAGAACCCGATTGGTGTGCTGGATAGCCGCGCCTGCTGATAAAGGAATCATCAGCGCAGCAGTTACCGGCAAATACGCAGTGGGCAGCTGCGTGGATCAACGGGTTCTGCGCGATCGCGCCAAAATTTTTAGCGCAGGGCGACTCCGACTCCTGTCAGATCCAGACCGCACCATCGGCGCTCAGCAGGGTTCGATACATTTCCGGGCGCCGGTCGCGGAACACGCCCCAATTAATGCGGCGCTCCCGAATCACATCGAGATCAAACTGATGCACCAGTACCTGCGCGGTGATGCGGTCAGCGCTCTGCAACATCGCGCCGGTTTCATCGCAGATAAATGACGAACCATAAAAGGTAATACGCCAGTTCTCGTCCGCGCCGCTGGCCTCGGTGCCAATACGATTCGAGGCGATCACCGGGACCAGGTTGGCGGGAGCGTGCCCCAGCATCGCACGCTGCCAGTGATCGCGCGAATCGAGCGACGCATCCTGCGGTTCCGAACCAATCGCGGTCGGATAAAACAGCAACTCGGCCCCCATTAATGCCATCGCCCGCGCGCACTCCGGAAACCACTGGTCCCAACAGATGCCGACACCGATTCGCGCATAACGCGTGTCCCAGACCTTGAAGCCGGTGTCACCCGGATTGAAAAATTGTTTTTCCTGATAACCCGGGCCATTGGGAATATGGGTCTTGCGATAGAAGCCGAGCACACTGCCATCGGCGTCGATAATTGCCACGCTGTTGTAATGTGCATTGTTGGCGCGCTCGAAAAAACTGATCGGCAATACCACTGCAAGTTCGCGCGCGATTTCGCAAAAACGAATTATCGCGGGATTATCTGCCAGTGCAGTCGCGAGGCCGAAATGTTGCGCACTTTGATCGATGCAGAAATACGGTGTTTCAAACAATTCCTGCAGCAGAATGATTTGCGCACCGCGATGTGCGGCTTCGCGTACCAGTTGCTCGGCGTTGTGCAATGCGGTTGCGCGATCGCCGCTACAGGCCATCTGCGTTGCCGCGACAATCACTTTGCTCATACTGCACCTGTCATTGAACGAACATTGAACGAACGCGCTGACGTATCACTGGACTCGTGTCAGGGTTGCCGCTGACATCAATGGTTTCGTGAATGGTTTCGCGCAGCTGCGGGATCAGGTTGCTGCTGGGTGATGCAATGAATGTTGCCGCCACCAACTGCCAGCGACTGCCCCGCCAACTGAATGATTTTCCGCGTCGGAAATAATTCCTGCAAAACACCACGCGCGGCGCTGTCGCGTGCCGCATCATTAAAAGCCGGCATCACGATGCCGCCATTGGCCATGTAAAAGTTGACATAGGACTGCGACAAACGTTCCTTGCCCTTGTACGCGACACGCGGCTGCTCAAGAGTGATGACGTCGAGTTTTTTGCCACGGGCATCGGTCGCAGTTTTCAGGATGGCTAAATTTTCATGCAGCGGCCGATAGTCGATATCGGCTGTGTCGGTGCCGATCATCGCCAGTGCCACACCGGGTTTGACAAAACACGCGAGCTCATCGATATGGCCATCGGTGTCGTCGTCTTTGAGCCCCTGATGCAGCCAGATAATTTTTTCGGCACCGAGATATTTCAGCACCTGCGCTTCGATTTCTTCGCGCGACAAATCGGGATTGCGATTGGCGTTGAGCAGACACTGTTCCGTGGTCAGCACGGTGCCCTCGCCATCGACGTGAATGGCGCCGCCCTCCAGCACCAGCGGTGCATCGATGCAGGCAATACTTTCATGCGCGAGCACCGTGGTGGCGACGTGCTGATCGCTGGCGTGCGGATACTTGCCCCAGCCATTAAAACGCCAGTTCACGCCGGCCAAGCCTCCATCGCCATTGACGACAAAGGTGGGGCCGAAATCCCGCATCCACGAATCGTCGAGCGGATACTCGAAATAATCGACCTGGGTTCCGCACAGCTTGAAGGCGTACGCGCGATCCTCCGGGCGCACCAGCAGTGTCACCGGCTCGAAGTCGAGAATCGCACGCACCACTGCCGCAAAACTGCGCCAGGCTTCATCCATGCCGTTGACCCATAGCGCCGGATTACTCGGCCACGCCATCCAGCAGCGTGTGTGCGGCTGCCACTCAGCGGGCATGTACCAGTTGGAATTCATAACGAACCTCCACAAAAATCGCGGCCTCATTGGGTCGGCCGCAGTCTAGCAAATGCCAATGGATGACTTTCGAACGCCGGCTATATTCGATTGAGTCATAGGATGCAAACCATAAGGCATTTAGGAATTGCAAAAGCGGCTGATAAGGTGGCGCAACTGTTGTTTAAACAACACTAGAACAACACCTACCTACACATGGATATTTGATGGATTTTTTGGCGGTTTACATTTTTGCGGGCCTGCTGGTTGGCTTTGTCGTGGGTTTGACCGGCGTCGGCGGTGGTTCGCTGATGACGCCGATACTGCTCTACTTCGGTGTGCCCCCTGCCAGCGCCGTTGGCACCGATCTGCTCTACGCAGCGGTCACCAAAGCCGGCGGTGTCTACGTGCATAGTAAAAAACGCAACATCGACTGGCGGGTCACCACCCTGCTGGCGCTGGGTAGCCTGCCTGCGGCCGCGCTGACACTGCTGGTACTGCACCAGGGCGGCTTCGCCACCGAAAAACTCAATGCCTTTATCAAGGTGGCGCTCGGCTACACGCTGGTATTCACGGCGCTGGCCATTATGTTCAAGGGACGCCTGGTGGCCTATGCGCGCCACAGCGATGCCTGGATCACGCGCATGTCGCCCCGCGAACAAACCGCGATGACCATCGGCACCGGTGTCGTTCTCGGCGCGGTAGTCACCATCACGTCGATCGGCGCCGGCGCGATCGGCACCGTCGCGCTGTTCCTGCTCTATCCACTGCTGCCGACCGTGCGCCTTGTCGGTACCGAAATCGCTCACGCCGTGCCGCTGACCCTGCTGGCCGGACTCGGACACGCCGGCTTCGGATCGGTGGACTGGCCCCTGCTCGGCAATCTGCTGATCGGCTCGATGCCCGGCATTTATGTCGGCAGCCATATGGCCAATCGCGTCGCCGATCATTATCTTCGCCCCGCCCTGGCCGGCATGCTGTTGCTGGTCGGCGCCAAGCTGGTGATGTAAGCCGCAGCCCGGCCGATGGAGCGATCTACCTGCATCCCTGCTGGTGCCACGCACGAAGCGCCGCTAGACTCCCCGCTCAAACAAGGAGTTCTGCATATGGCGTTTCCCGCGTGGGCGTGGCTGGTACTCGGTGTCGCACTCTGCCTCGTCGAAATTTTTATCCCCAGCTTCACCGTCCTCTGGTTCGGCCTCGGCGCGATTGTGATCGCTCTGCTGACATTGCTGCTGCCCGGCATTTCGCTGGCGACCCAAATTGGAGTCTGGGCCGTGCTGACCACGCTGCTCGCCATCGGCTGGTTTCGCTATTTCAAACCGCGCATGCGCGATCGCACCAAAGCCGGCCTGTCGCGTGAGGCGGCAATCGGCCAGATCGGCATGATCGTCAATGCCGGCGGCGAACACATACGTGGCACGGTCCGATTCAGCGTGCCACTGCTCGGCGACGACGAATGGCCATACATGTCCGAAAGCGTGCTCACTGTCGGCGAGCGCTGCCGTGTCGTCGAAGTGCTGGGCAATACGCTGCTCGTCGAAAAATATTGATTCGCCCCACGTTCCAAAATTCATCCGCAGAGAGAACATCATGTCCGAGTCGTTATTCGTTTTCGTCGCCATCCTCGTCGCCGTCGGTGTCACCCTGGCTAAAGGTGTGCGCATGGTGCCGCAGGGTTTCAAATTCGTCGTACAGCGTTTCGGCAAGTACCGCCTGACGCTGCAACCCGGCCTCAATTTCGTCATCCCGTACATCGACGACGTTGCCTACAAACTCACCACCAAGGACATCGTGCTGGAGATTCCCAGTCAGGAGGTCATCACCCAGGACAACGCCGTGATCATTGCCAACGCGGTGGCATACATCAATATCATCAGCCCGGAAAAAGCCGTGTACGGCGTCGAAAATTACACGATCGCCATCCGCACGCTGGTACAGACATCGTTGCGCTCGATCATTGGTGAAATGCCACTCGACTCCGCATTGTCCTCACGGGACATGATCAAGGCCAAACTTAAAGCAGCGATTTCGGACGATATCGCCGAGTGGGGCATCACGCTCAAGACGGTCGAGGTTCAGGACATCAAACCGTCGACCACGATGCAGTCTGCGATGGAGGAACAGGCCGCGGCCGAACGTGCGCGCCGCGCTACTGTCACCCGCGCGGATGGCGAAAAAGCTGCAGCCATCCTGCAGGCCGAAGGTCGCCTGGAAGCATCGCGCCGCGACGCCGAAGCCACTGTGGTACTCGCGGAAGCCAGTCAGCAAGCCATCGAAAAAATATCGCTGGCGATCGGCACCAACTCGCTGCCCATGGTCTACCTGCTCGGCGAAAAATATGTCGAACGCCTCGGCGATCTGGCGGCATCACCCAATGCAAAAACCGTGGTATTGCCGGGCGATATCCCGGGTGCGGTAAAAGGGTTGATGGGGGCCTTGAACGCAAAAT